>NZ_KQ968527.1:0-171577 GCF_001578585.1 Sutterella sp. KLE1602 | reverse complement strand
TCGGTTCGTTGAATTCTGATTTTTAAAGAACAGCACTCCTAAGAGCACAGAATTGTGAGTTTACCAACTCATCAACTCTTTGTCAAATTTATTCGCTGATGACTTGGCGTCGTCAGCGAAGGATTGAAATTAAACACCTTTCCGCAGGCTTTGTCAAGACTTGTCGCAAAAATACCGCAAACACGGTATCCCTCCGGCTCACGCCTTGGATTTTTCGGGAAAGAGAACCTCCGAGTACCCGAAGGTCCGCCAGTCCGTTACGCGCATCGGATAGAGAATGCCGACCAGATGATCGGCCTCGTGCTGGACGACTCTGGCGTGCAGCCCGTCGACCGTTCGCTCGATCCTGTTGCCCTCAAGGTCAAACCCCTTGTATCGGACCGCAACCGGCCTCACAACTCTGCCGCGAAGCCCCGGCACCGAGAGGCAACCTTCCCAGGCGCTCATCGTCTCTTCGCCGACGGGTTCGACAACGGGATTGATGAGCACGGTTCTCGGAACCCTGCGTGCGCCCGAAGCCTCCTCGCTCTCCTTCGTACCGAAGCAGATGACCTGAAGCGAGACGCCCACCTGAGGTGCGGCAATGCCGATGCCGCCCTCGACGTCCATGGTGTCCCACATGTCGACCACAAGCCTCCGGAGCTCGGGCGTACCGAACGCCTTCACAGGCATCGCCTTCTCAAGAAGCAGCTCCTCGCCCATCTTCAACACGGGACGGATCATTCGGCCCCTCCCTTCTGCGCATCAGCACGCACGGTCTCCCTGACGATGTCGACGACGCCCCTGACGGCACGCGCAAGCGACGACTCAAGCGACGCGAAGTCGATCTCATCGGCACAGTCACCCATGCCTGCGGCATGGTTGACGGAAACACAGATGCCCGCATAAGGAAGGTCAAGCTCCCTGGCAAGGGCACACTCGGGATAAAGCGTCATGCCGATCATGTCGGCTCCGTCCCTGCACATGCGCCTCACCTCGGCCGCCGTCTCCAGTCTCGGACCCTGAGTGCACGCATAGACGCCCGCAGTCCTCACGCCCGCACCGAGCCTTTCCGCGGCCTCAACCAGTCTGTCGCTCAACGCCCTGTCGAACGGCCACGTCATGTCGACGTGCTTCATGCCGGCAGTCCCGAAGTCATCGTAATAAGTGACTTCACGGCCCCAGGTGTAGTCAAGCAGCTGATCGGGGACCGCAATGCGGCCGGGCCCCATGTCCGGCGCAACACCGCCCACGGTCCCGACGGCGATCACACCCTCCACGCCCGCCTTCTGCAGCGCCCAGATGTTTGCACGGTAGGGCACCCTGTGCGGGGCGAACTCATGCTTCACGCCGTGACGACGCAGGAAGACGATCGACCTTCCGCCGAGGCGTCCGAAGACAAGCGGTGCGCTCGGAGCCCCCCAGGGCGTTGTAATCTCAATTTCCTCGCAGTCCTCAATGACGTCGTTGCCGGTAAAGCCGGATCCGCCGATCAATGCAAGCATCTCACTTTCCTCAAAATGATTTCTTTCTCTGGCAACCGCCGACAGCAGGCGATCTTCAATTCTAAAAGAGCCGGGAACCTGATACGTGTATAGCCCTCGCACATTCCCGCTCCGTAACAGGGCCTTCCACCGCATCATGACGAAGCGCAGTTGAAAAATTGAACAACCACGCTCCGTCAATGCCTCTGCGGATCAGGCTCAGAAAAGGGCGCCCTGCTGCGGGCCTTCGTCGTCCGTTTTCCCCACCTCCGTCCCTGCAGCCCGTTTCTCTTCAGGATTGGCAGGTGTGTCGGAAGCATCCTGAGTACTGACCGCCCCCTCGGCCGCCGCCTTCTCCTCTTCCTCAGCCTCAGGCGTCACAACAAGCTTTTCGCTTGAAACGCCGCCCTCGAGCATGGCCAGGAGAGTTTCCTCGTCGATCACCTTCACACCCAGTGTCTGCGCCTTCTCGAGCTTGGAACCCGCCTCCGCACCCGCAACCACGAAGTCGGTCTTTTTGCTGACGGAACCCGACACCTTGGCGCCCGCCGCGATGAGACGGTCTTTTGCTTCGTCGCGCGTGAGCGTGGGCAAGGTCCCCGTCAGCACGAAGGTTTTGCCCGCAACCTCGGAGGCCTCCGCTGCAGGCCTGGGCTCCACCACGGGCCAGACGACGCCGGAGGCAACGAGCGCCTCGATCACGGTTCGGTTGTGCGGCTCCTTCAGGAAGGCATGAATGCTCTCGGCGATGATCTCACCCACGTCATCAACCTTTGTGAGCGCCTCCACGTCGGCGGCCTCAAGATTGGCAAGCGTGCAGAAGTGCTGCGCAAGCGACAACGCGGTCGCCTCACCCACATGCCTGCATCCGAGCGCGAAAATGAAGCGGGCGAACGTCGTGTGCTTCGCCTTCCCGATGCTTTCAAGCAGGTTCGAAGCGGCCTTCGGCCCCATGCGCTTGACGGGCTTCTCAAGATCCTTCGTCGCCGTTGTCGGCGCGATGAGATCCTCAGGCTTGAGCGTGAAGATGTCGGCCGGACTCTTCACCAGCCCTTCGTCCACAAGCATGTTGACGATCTTCTCACCGAGCCCGTCGATGCCCATGGCCCTGCGGGAGGCAAAGTGAACGAGGGAGAGCTTCATCTGCGACGGACAGTACAGACCGCCCGTGCATCGCGTGTCCTTCTCCTCCTCGTCGCGGATCGTGGCCGACCCACAGACAGGGCAGACGGACGGCATTGCAAACGGCACGGTACCCTCTGGACGGCGCTCGTGCACGACGCGCACCACCTCGGGAATCACGTCCCCCGCCCTGCGGACCACGACCGTGTCGCCGGGGCGCAGATCAAGGCCCGCAATATGGTCCTCGTTGTGAAGAGTGGCGTTCGAGACGGTCACGCCGCCGACGAAAACGGGCTTCAAGCGCGCGACAGGCGTGAGCTTGCCCGTGCGCCCGACTTGAATGTCGATGGCTTCGCAGACCGTCAGAGCCTCTTCGGGCGGGTACTTGTGGGCGCAGGCCCAGCGGGGCTCGCGAGCAATGAAGCCGAGCTCCCTCTGAAGCTCAAGACTGTCCACCTTGTAGACGACGCCGTCGATGTCGAAGGGCAGCGTGTGTCTGATCTCTGCCACCTCATCATGAAAGGTCGCGAGCGCTGTCGGCCCCTCGACCCTTCGGCGGACGTCCGCAACAGGGAACCCGAGCGACGCAAGTCTGTCGAGAACTTCCGTCTGCGTGGGCGCGAATTCGCCGCCCGAGACTTCACCCAGCGCATAGGCGTAAAAATGAAGCGTCCTGCGTGCGGTCACTGCAGGATCGAGCTGGCGCAGGGACCCCGCCGCCGCATTTCTCGGATTGACGAAGGTCTTTTGCCCCTCCTCTGCCTGACGGCGGTTGAGCGCCTCGAAGTCGTCGCGATGCATGATCACCTCGCCGCGCACCTCCAGCACGTCGGGGAAGTCGCCCTCCAGACGAAGCGGGATCGTGCGGATCGTGCGCGCATTCGCGGTCACGTCCTCCCCTGCACTGCCGTCGCCGCGAGTGGCGGCCTGTACGAGAACGCCCTTTTCATAACGAAGATTCGTTGCCAGACCGTCAAACTTGAGCTCGCAGTCGTACGCCACGGCAGGATCCTCATCCGCGAGCCCGAGTTCGCTGCGCACGCGGCGGTCGAATGCCGCCGCACCCTCGCTCGAAAAGTCGGTCTCGGTGTGAATGGAAAGCATCGGCACGGCGTGCACGACCTTTGCAAGGTCGCTTCGAACAGCACCGCCCACGCGGGCCGTGGGCGAGGCAGGACTCTTCCATTCAGGAAATCTGGCCTCAAGAGCCTTGAGCTCATTGAACGTGCGGTCGTATTCGGCGTCGGGAACGCTCGGATTGTCAAGCACGAAGTACTCGTAGTCCCAGGTCTCTACGAGCTTCTCGAGCTCACGCATGCGGGCGGGGGCCCTGGAGGGCTCGATCGCCGCAGCCTTTGCGGCACCATCGAAGTCGTCGTTCGCGAGGGTTTCAGTCTTTGTCGGTTCGGTCATATCTTGCATTCCGAAGAAGCGAAGAAGAAAAGCCCGCCGCCGGGCGGCTTGCGTCCGAATGCGGCGGGCAGTGAATGATGCTTGACGCGGATCCTGCGTCAGGCGCTTCTCGAGAAGAGGAGCCTTGCGCGCTCGGAGCCGGGACGCACGCCGCTGGCGGCCATCTGCGCGTCCTGATGCTCGATCTCGTCCTGAAGGATCAGGCCGCCTGCAGCCTCGATGCGGTTGCCCGCGCCGTCGACCCAGACGCCGCCGAGATGGCAGGCGATGTGGTTTGCAAGCTGGAAGAAGCGCTTGAGGTCGCCGCGCGGCACGTTGGCAAGGGGGACGTCAAAGGAAAGGCGCAGCTGGGAGGAGTCGGCACCCGCCAGCGAGAGCGTCATCAGAGGCTCTCTGGAACCTTCGTCGATTCGAAGCTCCCAACGGCCGCTCGCGCTGACGAAGCCCGCGCCCTCGGCAACCTTCGTCACCTCCTCGAGCGTCAGGCCCTCCTCACGCGGAGCGGGGACGATCGAAACCTCAATCAGCTTGTCGTAGTAGTGGATGAAGCGGGAGATCTGAACAGCCGTCGAGACCGCCGTCTTGATGTCGCAGGATGTGCGCACGTCAACGTCGTTCTGGGCGGCAGTCTGCTCGAGCACCTGCAGGAAACTCGAGGCGGAAACGTCGTCAAGCACGGCGGCACGATTGGCGATCAGGATCGTCGCGACGATGTGAACGGCCTCCGCAGGCAGGCATTCGGACGGATAGTAGAGGCCGTCCTCAGCGGACTTCGCCCAAAGCGACACGGGCAGCGGCAGCGAAAGCTGTCGGATCTGCGTGACAAGGGAGTCCATGGAACCGAGCGGGAAGGTCTTGCCTTCATAGGGCGTCACGTCGAGCACCCACTGGATGCCGTGGTCGACGGGCGGCTTTTCGATGCCGGCGATGCGGCCTGCCTTTCGCCCGCCGCGGGCGGCCTCGCGCTCAAGGCGCGCCTTCTGCTCCTCGGCGAAACGCTCGTAGACGGGCGGCTTTTCAGACGGAAGGTCGTCCCTGGAGGCAGACTGAACCGCCTCGTGCGGCTCGTCGTCGTCCACCATGTCCTCGAGCTGAGGCTCGACGCGAGGCTCGGGCTTCTCTTCGGCGAGCACGTCCTTGCGAACGTCGCCTCCCGCCTGCAGGCGGGCCTTTCGGCTTGCGCGCATGCGGCGCTCCTCGCGCATCGAGCGCCAGAAGAAGAAGGCAATGACCACCAGGGCGGCCACGATAAGAATGATCTGAGTCTGACTCATTTGAATTATGTCCGGCTTTGTGGGCGCCCGACGCGGGCGCAGCTTCTGTTGATTGTACGCACTTTTGACGGATTCGCCACGACGCGCGTGCGGGACGCGGAACCGCAGGCGTCAGTTCGCCATGCGGACCGCGTTCTCGATGTCGACGCTCACGACGCGGCTCACGCCGGGCTCCTTCATCGTTACGCCCACAAGCGCTCCCGCGAACTCCATCGTCACGCGATGATGCGTGATCATGAGGAACTGCGTCTCGCTCGACATGCGGCGGCACAGACCTGCAAGCCTCGCCTGATTGGCCTCGTCAAGGGGTGCATCCACTTCGTCAAGCAGGCAGAAGGGAGCGGGATTGAGCCTGAAGATCGCAAAGACGAGCGCCGTGGCCGCGAGGGCCTGCTCGCCGCCCGAAAGCAGCTTCACGCCCGCGTTCTTCTTGCCCGGCGGCTGAGCCTTCACCTCGACGCCCGCGTTGAGCACATCGTCTCCCGACATGACGAGCGAGGCGACGCCGCCTCCGAAGAGCTCGGAGAACGTCTCGGCAAAGTGACCGTTCACCTCCTCGAACGTCTCCCTGAGACGTCCTCTGGTCTCCGCATCGATCTTTCTGATGGCGGCCTCCAGAGTTTCAATGCCCTTTTCAAGGTCCTCCACCTGTCTGGCCGTCGCCTCGAGCGTCCTTCTCACCGCCTCGAGGTGCTCGAGCGCGGCATGATTGACGGGACCCAATCCTGCAATCTCGCTGATGAGCCTCAGCACCTTGGCGCGAAGGCTCTGAGCCTTCTGCGGACGCTCCGCCGCGCGACGCGCAAGATCCGTCCTGTCGGCCTTGAGCTCATCGAGCCTCTCCTCAAACTGAGTCCGAAGGCTTTCCTTCATCTGCTGCTCGACTCTCTTGACGCCGAGCGCCTCCGTCATGGGCATGACGTCCGCCTGCGCGGCCTGCCAGCGGCCCTGAGCCTCGGTGAGCGCAAGTCTGGCCGCGGCCGTCGCGTCGCGACGTGCGGCATGCGCACGCTCCGCCTCTTCAAGCACCTTGAGGGCAGCGGCCGACGCCGCGTCGCCGAGCACCTTCGCGCTCTCCTCAAGGAGCCTGGAGGCCTCGACAAGACGCGCCTCCTCTCGGGCGATGTCGCTTCGAAGAGCCGCCTCGCTCTGTGCATACAGACGGGCCGACTCCGAAAGCTGCCGCAGCTTCGCGCGTGCCAGCTCCGCCTTGTGCCTCACGGCCGCAAGCGCAGCCGTCTTCGTCTTGAAGCGCATGTCGGCTCGCGCAAGTTCGGACGTGAATCCTGCGGCAGCGCGCACGGCGCGTTCTGACGCCGCCTCCGCCTCGTCTGCCGCTACGCCCGCCTCTTCGGCAAGCGCTCTGGCCTCCTCGCCTTCGGCCTCAAGCTCCTCCCTGCTGCGACGCAGATCGGCAAGACGGGTCTCGTGGGCCGCCACCGCCGCCTCCGCCGCCTTGATCCTGAGCCTCAGGTCGGCCACCCCCGCCTCAGCAGCACGGGCGCCCTGAGCCGAAGTGCGTGCGGTCCGTTCAGCGGCCTCGGCCGCCGCTCCGGCCGCATTCCTGTCGTCATCAAGCTTGCCCAGCCTGTCCTCAAGCTCATGAAGGCAGTCCCTGAGTGCGGAGATCTCCTGCTGGCGAGAGAGCACGGACTGTCCCGGATTGCTCGCCGTCCAGACGACAAGGCTTCGGCTCGTGAGCCGGTCGCCCTTCGGAGTCACCAGCGTGACGCCTTCGGGAAGCCTGGCTCTCAAAGCCAGCCCCTCCGAAAGGCTCTTCACGCAGTAGACGTTCGCCGCAACGTCCGCGAGAGCCGCCGTCGCGTCGGACGAACGGCACCTGACGTGCGAGGTGATGGGTTCCAGCCTGACGCCGTCGAGCTCGAGTGCAGGGCGGCCCTCCTGCGTCTCACCTCGTTCAACGAACGAGATGGCGGCGGGCGGCCGGCGGCTCTCGTAGCCCTGAGCCATGCCGAGCCGGCTCAAGAAGCGTGCTCCCAGCCTCGATCCGACAACGGCCTCGACGGCCGTCACCCATTCGGGGTCGGCCGAAAGCGCCTCGGACAGGCGCGGAAGACCGTCAAGCCCTTCGGCGGCCTCGAATTCGGCAAGCCGCCCCTTTGCCTGAACCCCCGCCTCGACGGCCTCAAGGGCGTCGAGCTTCGCGGCCGTTTCCTTTTCCTGAGCAAGAGCCGCAAAATAAGCCTCGTTGGCGGCGTCTCTTCTGCGTCTCGCCTCTGCTGCCGCCTCAGCCGCCTCCTCTTCAAGTGCGCGCGCCTCCTCTGCGGCGGCCTGAGCCTCCTCGAAGTCGAGCTTCATCGCCTCGAGCCCCTCCTTGTCAGGCGCTTCGAGCGTTCCCTCGGAAGCTGCAAGCCTCAGAAGACGCTGTCTGAGATCCTCGGCACGGCGCTCGGCCGCCTCAAGCCGCGCATGTGCAACACGTGCCTGAGCCTTCGCGTCGGACTCGGCTCTTCGAGCTTCGGCCGCGCGGGCATTGACGTCGTTCAGGGCGTCCTCGGCGGAGAGAACCTCCTCCTGTGCCGCAGCCTCCTCTTCGCCCGAGAGCGCAATCGTCTCCTCAAGCTCGTCAGTCTCGGATGCCTGGGCCTCTCTGGCGGAAACAGTCTCGGCAAGGCGCCTTTCCTTGGCCGCCTTTGCCTCTCGGGCTTCGGCTGCGGCTCTTTCCGCTCCGGCCCTGCGTTCGCGCTGCCGTCTTTCCTCGGCTTCGGCTTTGGTGAGCGCACGTTCGGCCTGCCTCAGTCCTGCAGCGGCCTCAAGCTCCTTCGCCTCAGCCTCGCGTGCCGCGGACTCGAGCGCGGGAAGCGACGCCGCTTCACGGGCGGCGTCGGCCTTTCTGGCCTCGATCTCGGCCTCGCCGCGCGCAATGTCGGCGGCAATCCCGTCGAGCGTTCTTTTCACGTCCTCATACTGGATCCAGTACCAGAGGGATTCGGCGGCGTTGCGCTCGTCCGTGAGCGCACGCCACTTCCCTGCGAGCTGCGCCTCGCCCTCAAGCCTTGCGGCCTCCTCTTCCTTGACGGCCTGCATGTCGCGCACGCGCTCGAGGTTGCCCCTCGTCTGACTGAGAAGCGACTCCGTCTCCCTGCGTCGCTCGCGGTAGAGCGAGACGCCCGCGGCCTCCTCTAGATAGACGCGCATCTCCTCGGGCTTGGCGCGGATGAAGTTCGAGATCATCCCCTGGGAGATGATGGCGTAGCTGCGAGGCCCGAGCCCCGTGCCGAGGAAGATCTCCTGCACGTCTCGGCGGCGCACCTGCTGATGATTGATGTAGTAGGCGGACTGACCTTCGGCCGTCACGACTCGCTTCACGCTGATTTCGCCGAATTCCGACCACGCCCCCTTGAGGCGTCCGTCGTCGTTCGTGAGGATGAGCTCCACGCTCGCGCGCCCGAGAGCGTGGCGCGTGGTCGAGCCCGCGAAGATCAGCTCACGCATCGAGGACGAGCCGCGCAGTTCAGAGACGCGCGCCTCGCCGAGCACCCAGCGAACGGCGTCGATGATGTTCGACTTGCCGCAGCCGTTGGGTCCGACGATCCCGACAACGGGATGCTCGAGCTCGATGAGCGCCGGATCGGCAAAGCTCTTGAAGCCTGCGAGCTTGATCTGACGTAAGCGCAAGAAGGTCTCCTGAAAAGGTGCGGCCGGTTGATGGAAGGCCCGTTGCGCCGCAGACCGGCGGCGCAAACAGGCGTGTCTGCCTATTCTAAATGAGGGCCGCCCGCGGGACATCCCCCTGCACGGACGGTCGCCCCCGCCGACCTTATAATGTCGGGCATCGCCGCAGACGCGCCGTGTCCGATCCTTCGGACCTGCGCATCGCCTGCGCGCCCTCCGTTTTCCGCGTTCCCGCGGGCGCCGCATTCGCCGCGTCCGCCCCTTTACTGGATACCGCCATGTACGAAATTGCTCCGCTGCTTGATGACCCCATTCACAATCTGAAGACCATCCGCGACGTCTTCCGTTGGGCGATCACGGAAATGGAAAACGCCGAAATCTCCTACGGCCACGGCTCTCCCGACAGCTGGGAGGAAGCCTCCTTCCTCATCTGCCGCGGCCTCAAGCTTCCGTTCGACCACTTCGACATGTTCCTTGACGCCGCGCTCACGCACAACGAGCTCTCCCGACTCGTGCACCTCATCGACCGCCGCGTCCACGAAAAGGTTCCGACCGCCTACCTGCTGCGCGAGGCCTGGCTCACCGAGCACCGCTTCTACATCGACGAGCGTGCGCTGATTCCGCGCTCCTACATTGCCGAGCTTCTTGAGGAGGACCTCGCCCCCTGGGTCGAGGATCCGTATGAAGTGGGCAGCGTGCTCGACCTCTGCACGGGTTCGGGCTGCCTCGCGATTCTCGCCCAGGGCACCTTCCCGAACGCCGAAGTGACGGGCTCCGACCTCTCGCCCGACGCGCTCGAGGTCGCCAAAATCAACCGCCGCGACTACGGCATGGAGGAGACGCTCGAGCTCGTTCAGGGCGACCTCTTTGAAAACCTGCAGGGCCGCACGTTCGACATCATCATCTCCAACCCGCCCTACGTCACGCAGGCGAGCATGGACACGCTGCCCTCCGAATACCGTCACGAGCCCGCCATGGCGCTCGGCGCAGGCGACGACGGCATGGACGTCGTGCGCCGCATGCTTCCCGAAGCTGCCGCACATCTCAATGACGGCGGCATGATCATCGTCGAAGTGGGCGACGGCGCCGAAGCGGTCGAGGCGACCTTTCCCGGCCTCGAGATCATCTGGCTCGTCACCTCGGGCGGCGACGACCAGGTCTTCCTCGTCACGAAGGAAGCGCTCCTCAACTACTTCGAACAGTAATCCAGCGTCATGCTCCGACTTCTCAACCTTGCGCTCTCCCGCGGCACCCGCGTCCTCTACCGTCATGCGACGCTCACTGCGGCGCCGGGCGAGCGCATCGGCCTCGTCGGCCCCAACGGCTGCGGCAAGTCCACGCTCTTTGCGGCCATGCTCGGCGACCTCTCTCCCGAAGACGGCGACATCGAGACGCCGCCCCGCGACAGGATCGCCCATGTGGCGCAGTCCTTCGTCGCCGACAACGTCCCCGCCGTCGACTTCGTTCTCGGGGGGCACGCTCCCCTGATCGCCGCCCGCGCGGCACTCGCCGAAGCCGAAAAGGCAGGCGACGACATGCGTCTTGCTCAGGCCCACGCCAATCTTGCCGAGCTCAACGAAGGCGCGATCGTCGCACAGGCCCGTACCATCCTTGCGGGCCTCGGCTTCAGCCAGACCGACGTCGACCGCCCCGTCTACGACTTCTCGGGCGGCTGGCGAAACCGCATCGCGCTCGCACGCGCCCTGATGTGCCCCGCCGACCTGCTTCTCCTTGACGAGCCGACGAACCATCTCGACATCGACTCGCTCATCTGGCTCGAGAACTGGCTGCGCCGCGTCGAGGCGACCGTCGTCATCATCTCGCATGACCGCGAGTTTCTGGACCGCGCCGTCACGACGATCTGGTCCGTCGAGGACGACACCGTCTGCCGCTACGCAGGCAACTACTCCGCCTTCGAGTCCCAGCGCATCGAAAAGCTCAGGCTGCAGGATGCGGCCGCCAAGGCCTACGAGCGCGAGGCGTCCCATCTCTCGAGCTTCATCGAGCGCTTCCGCGCCAAGGCGACGAAGGCCCGTCAGGCCCAGTCCCGCATCAAGATGCTCGAAAAGCTCAAAGCCGTCGAGCCTGTGCGCGCCAAGCGCGAGTGGCGCTTCGAATTTCCGAAGCCCGTGCGCCTGCCCGAGCATCTCGTCGACACGGAGAACCTGCGCCTCGGCTATGACGAGCGCGTCGTGATCGACCGCGTCACGCTCTCGATTCGCTCGGGCGAGCGCATCGGCATCCTCGGTGTCAACGGCGCAGGCAAGTCCACGCTCGTCAAGGGCATCGTCGGAGACCTTGCTCCGATGGCGGGCGAACTTCGTCGCGGCCAGGGTCTCGAGATCGGCTATTTCGCTCAGCATCAGCTCGATCAGTTGCGTCCCGAGGAAAGTCCGCTCGAGCACATGCGCCGCATGGCGCCCGACGTGCGCGAGCAGGACCTTCGCGACTACCTCGGCATCTACCGCTTCTCGGGCGACTTTGCGTCTGCCCCCGTCGGCCCGATGTCGGGCGGCGAGAAGGCCCGCCTTGCGCTCGCACTCCTCGCCTGGCGCAAGCCCAACCTTCTGGTGCTCGACGAACCGACGAACCACCTCGACATGGAGACGCGCGAGGCCCTGACCATGGCGCTCTCCACCTATGAGGGCGCAGTGCTGATCGTCTCGCATGACCGCCATCTTCTGCGTGCCACGACCGAGCGCCTCATCCTCGTGCACGACGGGGCCGTCCAGCCCTATGACGGCGACCTTGACGACTACGCCCAGCTCGTGCTTGAACACCGCCGCACCACGGTCGCAGCCGAAAAGGCGGCGAATCAGGCCGAAAGGCTTGAGTCCGGCGAGCGCGAGCCCTCCCAGAACCGCAAGGAGGCCCGCCGTGCCGAGGCTCAGGAGCGCCAGCGCATCGCCGCCCTGCGCAAGCCCCTGCAGAAGGAGCTTGCCAAGGTCGAAAAGGAACTCGCGCAGAAGAACGAGGAGCTCAGGAAGCTCTCCGATCGCCTTGCCGACGGCGACTTCTACACCTCGACTGATCCCGACGAAGTGGCCCGCGTGCTTCGCGAACACGGCGAGCTCAAGCCCGTCGTCGAGGAGCTCGAAATGCGCTGGCTCGAACTCTCCGAGGAAATCGAGGCCGTCTGCTGACGTCCTCCGAGCCGCACCTTTTCTGCAAGGCCGTCCCGCAAATGGGCGGCCTTTCTTCATTCGGCCCCGACCGACCGATGCGAAAGGCATGCGCATCGGCTCCCTCACGCGTCCCGCGCCCTCTTTTGCTGATATGATTCACGCAAATCGGAAAGCCCCGGCGACCCTCAGGGGCCGTCACGACCAGGGGTCCTTCCTCCCGACAACGCCCTTTCCGCCCGTACGGAGTCCCACATGCGCAGATACAACATTGCAGCGACGCCCGGCACGCTGCACGCCTTCAAGTCCAAACGCGTCGTCGTCGACCTCAACAAGGCCGACCTCACGAGCGTCTCGGCCGTCGTGATGACGGCCGACGAGGCGCTCTCGGGCCAGCTCGAACGCGTCGAGGCGACGGCGTTCGGCATTCCCGTCATTCTGCTCAACAACGGCGCCAAGCTCCCGACCGAGCTCTTCGGCAAGGTCGTCTCCGTCATCAACTCCCAGCCCGACAACGTTGGCCTCTACGGTCGCCTGATCGACGCCGCCGCCCAGAAGTACGAGGATCAGATTCTTCCGCCCTTCTTCGGCAAGATGGAGTCCTACGTCCGCAACGGCAACGTGCACTTCGACTGTCCGGGTCACCAGGGCGGCGCCTTCTTCCGCCGTCATCCGGCAGGCCGTCAGTTCGCCGACTTCTTCGGCGAAAACGTCTTCCGCTCCGACCTCTGCAACGCCGACGTCGCGATGGGCGACCTGCTCATCCACGAAGGCGTGCCCCGTGCCGCCCAGATGGCGGCCGCCAAGATCTACAACGCCGACAAGACGTACTTCGTCCTCAACGGCACCTCCGCCTCCAACAAGGTCGTGCTCAATGCGCTTCTCACGCCGGGCGATCTGGTGCTCTTCGACCGCAACAACCACAAGTCGAACCATCACGGCGCGCTCATTCAGGCGGGCGCGACTCCCGTCTACCTCGAGACCGCCCGCAACAGCTACGGCTTCATCGGCGGCATCGACGACCACTGCTTCGACGAGAAGTACCTGCGCGAGCTCATCCGCGAGGTTGCGCCCGAGCGCGCCGATGAAAAGCGCCCGTTTCGCCTCGCCGTCATCCAGCTTGGCACCTACGACGGCACGATCTACAACGCCCGTCAGGTGGTCGACCGCATCGGCCGCCTGTGCGACTACATCCTCTTCGACTCCGCCTGGGTCGGCTACGAACAGTTCATCCCGATGATGAAGGACTGCTCGCCGCTCCTGCTCGACCTCGGTCCCGAGGATCCCGGCATCTTCGTGACGCAGTCCGTCCACAAGCAACAGGCCGGCTTCTCGCAGACCTCCCAGATCCACAAGAAGGACCTTCACATCAAGGGCCAGAAGCGTTACTGCACCCACAAGCGCCTCAACAACGCCTTCATGATGCACGCGTCCACCTCGCCCTTCTATCCGCTCTTCGCCGCGCTCGACGTCAACGCGAAGATGCACGAGGGTGAATCCGGCCGCCGCCTCTGGGCCGACTGCGTGCGCGTCGCGATCGATGCGCGCAAGGAAATGCTCGCCTGCTGCCACTACATCAAGCCCTTCATTCCGCCCACGGTCGACGGCAAGGCCTGGGACAGCTATCCGACGGAGCAGATCGCGACCGACATCCGGTTCTTCGCCTTCAATCCCAAGGACAAGTGGCACCACTTCGAAGGCTATGCACCGCAGCAGTACTTCGTCGACCCGTGCAAATTCCTGCTCACCACGCCGGGCATCAACGCCACGACGGGTGAGTACTCCGACTTCGGCATTCCCGCCTCCATTCTCGCGAGCTTCCTTCGCGAGAACGGCGTCGTCCCCGAAAAGAGCGACCTCAACTCGATCCTCTTCCTGATGACGCCCGCCGAGGACCATGCCAAGATGGCGCACCTCATCACGCAGATCGCCCGCTTCGAGAGCTTCGTCGACGATGACGCGCCGCTCTCCGAAGTGCTCCCCGAGCTCTATAACGCCCACAAGGAGCGCTACAAGGGCTACACGATCCGCGAGCTCTGCCAGGAGATGCATGACTTCTACAAGTCCGTCAACGTCAAGGGCCTCCAGAAGGCGATGTTCCGCAAGGAGTACTTCCCCAGGCGTGTGCTCAACGCTCAGGAGGCCAACTACGAGTTCATCCGCGACAACGTCGAGCTCGTGCGCCTGAGCGAGGCCGAGGGTCGAGTGGGCGTCGAGGGCGCGCTTCCCTACCCGCCGGGCGTCCTCTGCCTGGTACCTGGCGAAGTCTGGGGCGGCGCCGTGCTGCAGTACTTCCTCGCCCTTGAGCAGGGCATCAACCTCTTCCCGGGCTTTGCACCCGAGCTGCAGGGCGTCTACATCGAGGAGGACGAGGACGGCCGTCAGGTCGCCTGGGCCAACGTGCTCACGCACGAGCGCGAGACCGAACTCCTCGGCAAAGCCCTCTGACCTCGATTCCGTCGGGAAACGGCCCGGAAGCCGCAAGGCCTCCGGGCCGTTTTTGTCTCCGGTCCCGCAGGCTAAGCACATTCTCCTAGAGACGATTACCTATCAGGCGTTTTCAGTGAAGAAAACTTGAGGTATTACCTTTCACGGATGCACGGCATCCCGCAAAATGAATCCATCGGACGGCCGCATACGCATTCGATTTCCCATACCAACAGGCCGCCCCCAAGGAGTTCATCATGCAAAAGCGCACCTTCATCAAGTCTCTCGCCGCCGTCACGGCGCTCAGCGCCATAGTTCTTCTCACGGGCTGCGACGAGGAAAAGGCGGTGGCTGAAAAGCCCTTCCGCGTGGGCGTGACCGCTGGTCCGCACGCCGCCATCGTCACCGAAGCCGCAAAGGTCGCGGCGAAGAACGGCCTCAAGGTCGAGGTGGTCGAGTTCACCGACTACGTGACGCCCGACACGGCCCTCAACGACGGCGCGCTTGACGCCGCGGTCTACCAGCACGAGCCCTTCCTTCTCAACTTCAACAAGCAGAAGGGCACGAAGCTCGCCAACGTGGGCAACGCCGTGGTGCAGCCGATGGGCTTCTACTCCAACAAGGTGAAGTCCATTGCCGACATTCCCGAAGGGGCGGTCATCTCCGTGCCGAACGATCCGACGAACTGCGGACGCGGTCTTCTCCTCCTGCAGGCCGCGGGCCTCATCAAGCTTCCCGAAGGCATGGGCAGCGAGGCCTCTCTCGCCGACATCGTCGAGAACAAGCGCAACCTGAAGATCAGGGAGCTCGAGGCCGCCCAGCTGCCCCGCAGCCTCGATGATGCGCTCGTCGCCGTCATTCCGATGAACTACGTCATCAGCGCGGGCCTCTCCCCGCAGAAGCAGGGCTTCTACTTCGAGTCCCTCGAGGCGCCGTTCGCGCTCATCATCATCGCCGCGCATCAGGACCGCAGGAACGACAAGAGCGTTCAGGACTTCGTCAAGTACTACCGCTCGCCCGAAGTCAAGGCCTTCGTCGAAAAGACCTTCAACGGCACGATCAAGCCGAGCTGGTAATCACCGCCTTCTGCGCATGACCTCCCTCAGGGCCCGCACGGACTGCCTTCCGTCGGGCCCTAGGCGTTTTCCATGACCTCCTCTGTTGAACGGGCATGTGAACTGCTACCATAACGGCGCGCGCCCGCCACTCGCAGTAGCGGATGGACGGGACGCCGTCAGGATGGCGCCATGAATTTCACCTCACTTCTCCAAGGACGGCAGGCCTGACGCGGCCGGCCTGCGTCCTCCCGGGGCTTTCGCCCTCCGGACTCCCGTCGGCACGATCATTCCAACAACACATCCAACCGACAAGGGAGACCGAAAAAAATGCTCGGCATCCTCATTACCGTCGCAGTCATCGCCGTCGTGGCGTACTGCGTGCTCAAGAACTACTACCCGCCCATCGTCCTTCTTCTCGCAGGCCTGCTCATGCTCGTGTGCGCCTGGCTCATGGGCGTCGATCCCGTCGACGCGAAGAAGAGCACGAACTTCGTGGGCTTCGACTTCGTTCAGGCCTTCACGAACCAGATGAAGGGCCGCCTTCCCGGCCTCGGCCTCAACATCATGCTCATCGCGGGCTTCTCCTTCTACATGGACCGCATCGGCGCCTCCAAGGCGCTCGTGAAGCTCTGCGTCAAGCCGCTTTCCGCCGTCCGCTCCCCGTACGTGCTGCTCGCCATCACCTACGTGGTGGGCCAGTTCATGGCGCTCTTCATCAACTCCGCCGTGGGCCTCGGTCTTCTTCTGATGGCCAGCGTCTATCCGCTCCTCGTCGCGCTCGGCGTCTCCCGCGCCTCGGCCGCCGCCGTGATCGGCTCGACCTGCTGCCTTGACCTCGGTCCCTCGTCCTCGAACGCCATGCGTGCCGCCGACCTGATGTCGACCGACGTCGTCACCTACTTCGTCCAGAGCCAGATTCCCGTTGCCGTCTGCGTGATCGCCACGGTCGCCATCGGCCACTTCTTTGTCCAGCGCTGGTTCGACCAGCGCGACGCTGCCCGCGGCGTCGCCGACGGCGCTCCCGTCAAGGCCGACCAGAAGGACCTCGAGAAGGCCTTCGAAGGCGCGGGCCCCGTGCACTACGCGCTTCTGCCGATGTTCCCGCTCGTTCTCCTCATCGTCTTCTCGCCGATGGTCTACGACGGCATCAAGCTTTCCCTGCAGACCGGCATTCTGGTCTCCATCCTGATCGCCTTCTTCGTCGACCTGATCACGCACTTCGACTTCAAGGAATGCTGCAAGCGCACGAGCGCCGTCTTTGAAGGCATGGGCAAGGTCTTCACCTCCACCGTGGCCCTCATCTGCTGCGCCGAACTCTTCGCGCTCGGCATGAACAAGATGGGCGGCATCACCACGATGATTCAGGCCGCAGCTGCCATGGAAAGCGCCGGCGTCTGGGTGATGCTCTTCATCATGCTCGGCATCATGGTCGTCGCCACGATCGTGACGGGCTCTGGCAACGCCGCCTTCTTCGCCTTCTCGCCGTTGCTTCCCGAAGCCGCCGCCAGCGTGGGCATCAACACCGCCGTGCTCGTCGTGCCCGTCCAGCTCTCCGCCGGCATCGCCCGCACGATGTGCCCGATCGCAGGCGTGATCATCGCCGTCGCCGGCATTGCGGGCCTCACGCCCTTCGAAATCATCAGGCGCACGATTCCGGTCATGCTTCTCGCGCTGATCGTCAACGTCGCCGCCTCCGCCGTCTTCCTCTAACCACGGAATACGGCCTTCACCCAAGGAGAAACTGAAATGGCTATTCTCATCAAGAACGCACGCGTCTTCGCGCCCAAGGACCTCGGCGTGGTCGACGTGCTCATGGCCAATGAACGCATCCTCGCCGTCGGCAAGGACCTCGCCCCCAACCTCCCCGACCTGCAGACGGTCGAAGCCGGCGGCATGATCATGACCCCGGGCTTCTTCGACCAGCACATCCACGTCACGGGCGGCGGCGGTGAAGGCGGTCCCGCCACGCGCACGCCCGAGCTCGTGCTCTCCGAACTCGTCGCCTGCGGCACGACCGACGTCGTCGGCGTCTCCGGCACCGACTACACGACGCGCTCCATCCCAAACCTTCTCGCCAAGGTCCGCGCCCTTCAGGCCGAAGGCGTCTCCGCCTGGATGTACACGTCCAACTACCGCTGCCCGCCGACGCTTCTCACCGATTCCATCGGCAACGACCTCTTCTTCATTCCCGAGGTCCTCGGCGTGAAGATCGCCCTCGGCGACCACCGCTCGAGCTTCCCCGACGTCCAGACGGTCCTCTCCATGCTCGCCGACATCCGCGTCGGCGCCATGCTCGCAGGCAAGATCGGCTTCCTCCACATCCACAACGGCAACATTCCCGGCGCCTTCGCGATGTATGAGGAAATCGTCTCGCGCGGCTTCCCGGTCAAGCACATCCGCCCGACCCACTGCGGCCGCATCCGCCACGTCTTCGACTCCGCCGTCCAGTTCGCCCTCAAGGGCGGCTGGATCGACATCACGACGGGCGCCTCCTGCTGCTTCGACCATCCTGCCCAAGCCGTCGTCGAGGCGATCGCCGCGGGCGTCGACCCGACGCACATCACGCTCTCGACCGACGGTCACGGTTCCGTGCCCCGCTTCAACGACAAGGGCGAAATGGTCGGCCTCGGCGTGGGCGGCGTGGACGGAAACCTCAAGGAAACCATCCGTCTCATCCGCGATCACAACATGCCGATCGAACAGGCCCTCACGTTCACGACCTCGAACGTCGCCGGCGCCCTCGGCATCAAGGGCCACGGCGTCATCGAGACGGGCGCCTGCGCCAACGCCTGCCTCTTCACCGAGGACTTCGAGCTCAAGGGCGTCTTCGCCCGCGGCCGCGAAATGATGCGCGACGGTGAAATCCTCGTGAAGGGCACGTTCGAGTACTAACGCCGAAACAGGCCGAAAGGCCCGCGTCCGCACGTTTTCAGGAGCCGGTCCTCCCTCAGGGAGGACGGCTCCTTTTTTTCGACAACTCTTCAACAATCAGGGGCTTTGCCTGACCCATTGAGGAGATTTACAATTCCCTTTGGTGCGTCCGCCCGTGCGGCCGCATGTTGAAAAGAAAGAAGAGGACCACATGGACATTGAACTCGAATGGCTGCAGGCCACCTTGAACGATGCCTCCGAAGCGCTTCAGGACGCGCTCCAGAAGGTTGAAAACGGCGATCAGGAAGACGCGCTCGAAGTGCTCAACCACGACCTCGTGCACGTGTACGCGAAGCTCAACTACGCCGTCAACACGGCCCGCCTCGGCCCCGCGGCTCTCGACGCCATGAGCGAGGACGAACTGATCGGCTGGCCCGCCCGCATGCCCTTCCTCACCTTCGACGAGATCGACACCCTCGGCGAGGACGAAGAGGATGAAGAAGCGGTCGAGGAAGAGGACGTCAAATAAGGTCCTGACTCCCGAACGGACAGACTTCAAAAAGGAAAAGGCGCGGATCTGCTGTCCGTGCCTTTTCCTTTTTCAATGTTCCTGATTTCGACCCTCAGTCGTCTCCGCGTCCGGGACGCAGGTCGGAGAGGCGCCAGCCGCAAGCGAACATGACGGCGAAGTAGGCGACGGCTGCGACCGCCACCATGGCGAGCACGCCGCCCGCGCGCATGAGCCACGGCATCGTGGTCCAGGAGACGAAGGTCTGCCCGTACCAGAGACCCGCCCCCATGAGGAGAGTGGCGAGCGCGATTCGAAGCACCGCCTTCGCCCACCCGGGAAGCGGCGTGTAGATGCCGCGGCGCATCAAGATGATCAGAAGCGTACCCGCATTGAAGACGCTGCCGACGCCGACCGAAAGGGCAAGCCCCGCATGCGAGAAGAGCGGCACGGAGACCAGGTTGACGAGCTGCACGACCACAAGGCTCCAGAAGGCGGTCTTGACGGGCGTACGGATGTCCTTGCGGGCGTAGAAGGCGGGAGCAACGATCTTGAGCGCAATGAGCCCGATGAGGCCGACCGAATACCCCACGACAGCGAGTGCGGTCTGGCTCACGTCGTCGGGCGTGAAGCTTCTGCCTTGGAAGAGGAAGGAGACGAGTGCCTCGCTCGTGAGCCAGAGGCCGACGGCCGCGGGCACGGCGACGAGGACGACGAGCCTCAGTCCCCTGTCGAGGAGCGAGTTGTAGCGCGACGTGTCGCCCTTCGCATAGGCGCTCGAGAGACCAGGGAGGAGCACGGTGCCGAGCGCAACGCCCAGAAGCGCCGTCGGGAACTCCATCAGGCGGTCGGCGTAGTTGAGCCAGGTGACCGCGCCCTTGCCGAGATGGGAGGCGATGTTCGTGTTGATGAGAATCGAAAGCTGTGCGACGCCCACGCCGAAAAGCGCGGGCACCATGAGCTTGAGGACGCGCCTGACGTCACCGTCGGCCAGACTGTCCCGAAGCCCGCGGGGACGCACCCGGATCCCGAGCCTGCAAAGCGCCAGATACTGGGTGCCGAGCTGCAGTACGCCGCCCAGGATCACCGCCACGGCAAGCGCCCAGATGGGCTCGGCCATGCGAGGCGCGAGAAGCACCGTGCAGCCGATGAAGGAGAGGTTGAGGAGAACGGGCGTCACCGCCGGCACCGCAAAGCGCTTCCAGGTGTTGAGGACGGAAGCGGCAAGCGCCGTGAGCGCCATGAAGGCGATGTAGGGGAACATGAAGCGGGTGAGCGCGCTCGCGAGGTCGAAGGCCTCGGGGGCCGACGCAAGACCGCTCGCGATCGCCCAAACGAGCAGCGGCGCCGCCACGACGCCGAGGATGCTCGCGGCGAAGACCGAAAGCGCGAGCACGGTGAAGACGTGGTCGATGAAGGTGCCCGCCTCGCCCTCGCTTCTCTCCTTCACGTCGGCGAGCATCGGAACGAAGGCCTGCTGGAAGGCTCCCTCCGCAAAGAGGCGGCGCAGCATGTTCGGAAGCCTGAAGGCAACGTAGAACGCGTCGGTCTCGGCCGAGGCGCCGAAGAAGCGCGCGATGAGCATGTCGCGGATCACGCCCGTGACGCGGCTCACCAGAGTCAGGCCTGAAACAGTAAGAGCAGACTTCAAGAGCGACATGTGTCATCCCGTCGGAAATTGGAAAATCGCAAAAAATTCTACTAGAAAACGCGCCCTCGGCTTGGAAATTTGATATAGTTGAGGGCTTTTCGGAGTCACGCAATTCAAAGCCTCCGTTCTGACAGGCCGACTGATGCCCCAACCTCAGACGGACGAAGGACGGAAGTGTTGCGCAAGGCTCTGGAAATTCACGAAATCTTTGGTGTCTCGCGCAACCGCGATGCACTTTCCCCGCCTCAAGCGGAGGTTATGCAGCGGCGTCCGGACAGCGCATGATGCGCACCACGGGAACACCGGGATCAGGCATCCCATCGGGATGCTCTGGACGCCAACTGTTTAATTTACAGGCAAGGAATTTAAAAAAATGGCCAATACCAAGCAAGCTCGCAAGCGCGCCCGCCAGATGGTTGTGCGCAACATGCACCTCTCGGCTCAGCGCAGCCAGTTCCGCACCGCCATCAAGGCCGTGCGCAAGCTCATCGTCGCCGGCGACAAGGCCGCCGCTCAGGAAGCCTTCAAGAAGGCTGAATCCGTGATCGACTCCATGGCTCGCAAGGGCGTTCTCCACACGAACGCCGCTGCTCGCCACAAGAGCCGTCTCTCCGCTTCCATCAAGGCCATGGCCTAATCGGAACGTCGGATCCTGACAAAAAAAACGCACCTCCTCGCGGGGTGCGTTTTTTTTCGTCCCTCTCCCTGCGGCTACTCAGGCGGCGCCCGCGGGAAGCACGTAGAAGAGAACCGAGAAGAACTGGAGCGCAGTACCGCCCAGCACGAAGAGATGCCAGATGGCGTGGTTGTACGGGATCCGCTCCCAGAGATAGAAAATGACGCCGAGCGAGTAAACGACGCCGCCTGCTGCCAGAAGCCAGATGCCCGCAGAGGGCAGGGCCGCCATGAGCGGCTCGAAAACCAACACGACGCACCAGCCGAGAAGCAGATAAAGCAGGCAGTTGAGCCACTCGGCCCTCTTCATGAGTACGGGCTGCAGGATGATGCCTGCGAGCGCGATCGACCAGACCGCAATGCAGAGCATCGTGCCCGTCGTCCCCTTGAGCGTGACGAGACAGAACGGAGTGTACGAACCCGCGATCATGACATAGATCGCCGAATGGTCAAGCACCTGCAGAATGCGCTTGACGCGGAGGTTCGGGATGGCATGGTAGAGCGTCGAAGCCGTGTAGAGAAAGATCATCGACGCGCCGAACACTGCGGCGGCCGTGATCGTGGCGGCGCCCGCCGTGACGGGCATCATGCTGAGCATCACGACGAGCCCCGCAATGCTCAGCAGCGCAGCGACGCCGTGCGTCACCGAATTGGCGATCTCCTCGCCTGTCGAATAGCAGCCGACTGCGGCCGCAGGACTGTTGAAAGACATGCCTGCAAATCCTCCTTCAAATCATACATTTTGTATTCATGCGAAATTAAAGGTGGAAACGAAATGTCAGGGTTGTAACCGTGCGCTATTTCACTTCGTACCGAGGAGGCTCCGAACAAAGACAGGAAAGCAAAAGAGCCGCTTGCTGAACGTGTCCGCAGGCGGACCTTTTGCATGATCATTGATCACGAAAAGACTCGGTTCAAGCTTCAGCCCAGACGCACGGGCTCCATCTCGAGCTTCACGCCGAAGAGCTCGAAGACGCGCTTCTGAATCCTTTCAGCGAGCGCCATGACGTCCTCGCCCGTGGCGCCGCCTCGGTTGACGATAATGAGCGCATGGTGCTCGTAGACGCCAGCAGGACCTTCGGCCAAGCCCTTGAAGCCTGCGGCCTCGATGAGCCAGGCGGCGGCGAGCTTCATGCGACCGCCTCCGAGCCTGTAGTAGACGAGGCTCGGATGCTTGGTGAGGAGCTCGTGCCAGTGAACCTTCGTGACGATCGGGTTCGTGAAGAAGGAGCCTGCGTTCCCGATCACTGCGGGATCGGGCAGCTTGCGGGCGCGCACGGCCCGCACGATCTCACTCATGACGGGCGCGGTCACGGTTTCGGCCGTGAGGCCCCGGGCCTCAATCTCGGCCTCGAGGTCCTTGTAGCCCAGCACGGGCGTCCAGACGGCGGGAAGACGCAGCGTTACGGAGAGCACCACGAAGTTGCGGCCCGCCTCGGTCTTCATGATGCTATGGCGGTAGCTGAAGTCGCACTCCTCGACGGTGAGGACGCGCACGACCTTTTCGGCGCGGTCGTAGACCGTGACGGAGGAAAGGCGCTCAGCGAGCTCGACGCCGTAGGCGCCGATGTTCTGCACGACGGCTCCGCCCACCGTGCCCGGAATGGCGGAGAGGTTCTCAAGGCCGCCGATGCCCGCCTTGAGGGTGCGTGCCACGATGTCGTCGAAGACCTCGCCCGCGCCGCACTTGACGAGCACGTCGCCGTTGGGAGCGGCGGACATCTCCACGCCCTTGATCGTGATGCGGATCGTCATGCCCGGCACGCGGCTCATCGCGATCGTATTGGCGCCCGCGCCGAGAAAGTGCACGGGCAGACCGTTGGCGTTCGCTTCAGCAAGATGAGCCTCAAGCTCGTCGAGAGAGCCTGCCTCGGCATAGTGGTCCGCTTCGGAACGCGTCCCGAAGGTGGTGAGGCCGTCGAGCGGCCTGTGGGCTTGGATGCTTGAAATCATGGCGTTTTGACGGCTGTCGCGAGCCGCCCCTTGTTGTTAGTTCTGACTTGATTATAGGCAGGGTCTGCTCCACGCCCACGCAAGATGCACCCGCGCCCGTGGTTTGTCCCATCCCGCCTTGACAGGCGGGGCGGGATGCGGTAGAAACGTCGGATCCCGCAACGGCCGCTCCGCGGCCCACACTTTTGGAGACTCAAATGCCCTCTTTTGACGTTGAAGTCAAGGCCGACGCCGTCGAGCTTCGCAACGCAGTCGATCAGGCCCAGAAGGAAATCGGCACCCGCTACGACTTCCGCGGCACCAAGGCTTCTGTCGAGCAGAAGGACCTCGAACTCTACCTCGTCGCCGAAAGCGACTTCCAGCTCCGTCAGGTCCGCGACGTGCTCATCGGCAAGCTTGCCAAGCGCGGCATCGACGTGCGCTTCCTTGATGAGACGAAGGCCCCCGAAAAGATCGGCGGCGACTGCCTCAAGCAGACCATCGTCGTGAAGGAAGGCGTCACGAAGGAACTCGGCAAGACCATTCAGGGCATCATCAAGAACGCCAAGGCCCTCAAGCTCACGGCCGCCATCCAGGGCGACATCGTGCGCGTCTCGGGCGCCAAGCGCGACGCCCTTCAGGAGGCCATCGCGCTTCTCAAGACCGAAGTGAAGGAAGTTCCGCTCAACTTCACGAACTTCCGCGCGTAACGAAAGGCTGCAGGACGACGTCCTGCGCTTCAAGAACAAAGAGGACGCCCGTTCGGGCGTCCTCTTTGTTCTTCAGCTTTGGAAAGGGCTCAGATGCCAAGCTTTGCAATCCTCTCGGCGACCTTCGACTCGATCGCCTCGGACGTGAGGCCGACGTCCTCAAGAAGCTCGGCCTGCGTGCCCTGTTCGATGAACTCGTCGGGCAGGCCGAAGCGCATCACGGGCCTGACGACTCCGTTGTCGGCAAGCACCTCGAGAACGGCGTTGCAGGCGCCTCCCATGAGCATGCCCTCTTCGGCACAAACGATCATATCGTGCGTACGCGCGGCCTCAAGCACGGCCTCCTCGTCGATCGGCTTGACGAAGCGCATGTCGATGAGCGTGCCGTCGAGCTTTTCGGCAACAGGAGCGAGCACGTTCGTCATGCTGCCGAAGCCGAGGAAGGCCACGCGACTGCCCTTTCGCAGGGTGCGCGAGCGGCCGACGGGAATCGTCCCGCCCCCGGCCGTCACCTCGACGCCTGGGCCGCGGCCGCGCGGATAGCGGACGGAGGCGGGCGTGTTCATCGAGTAGGCCGTGTTGAGCATGAGGCGGCACTCGTTCTCGTCGGAGGGCGTCATCACCGTCATGTTCGGAATCGTGCGAAGAAGCGAAATGTCGAAGAAGCCGTGGTGCGTCGCGCCGTCGGCGCCCACCAGACCGCCTCGGTCGATTGCGAAGACGACGGGCAGGTTCTGGAGCGCCACGTCATGAATGACCTGGTCGATCGCACGCTGCAGGAAAGTCGAGTAGATCGCCACGACGGGCTTGATGCCCTCGCAGGCAAGGCCTGCAGCATAGGTGACCGCATGCTGCTCGGCGATGGCGACGTCGCGATAGCGCTCGGGATAGCGGCGCGCGAACTCGACGAGTCCCGAGCCCTCGCGCATGGCGGGCGTTATGCCGTAGAGGCGCTTGTCGGCGGCGGCCGTGTCGCAGAGCCAGCGCCCGAAGACTTCGGTGTAGGTCGGTCTGCCCGGCTTCTTTTCGGGAAGGCCGAGAAGCGGATCAAAGACGCCCACGCCGTGGTAGGCCGTCGGATCCATTTCAGCAGGCTCGTAGCCCTTGCCCTTCTGGGTCGCGACGTGCAGCACGCACGGGCAGTTGAGCCTGCGCAGGTTCTTGAGCACCTCGACGAGTCCGACGACGTCGTGGCCGTCGACGGGACCGTAGTAGTTGAGGTCGAAGCTCGAGAAGATGCCCGAGGGCGGACTCACGAAGTTGATCGCCTGCTTCTCCATACGCTTGGCGATGTCCCAGAGTCCGGGCACGGGCTTGAGGACGCGCTTGGAGATTTCGCGCGCGCACGTGTAGGCGCGCGTCGAGACGATCTTCGCGAGATGATTCGAGAGCGCGCCCGCAGGCGGCGAGATCGAGCAGTCGTTGTCGTTGAGGATGACGAGAAGCCTGACGCCTTCCTTCCAGACGCCCGCATCGTTCAGGGCTTCGAGCGCCATGCCGCCCGTCAGCGCGCCGTCGCCGATCACAGCGATGTGCCAGCGGTCGGTCTTTTCCTCAAGGCGGGCCGCAATGGCCATGCCGAGTGCGGCCGAGATCGAGGTGGAGGAGTGCGCGGTACCAAAGGCGTCGTAGGGAGACTCCGTGCGCTTCGGGAAGCCCGAGAGGCCGTGGTGCTTTCTCAGCGTGGCCATGCCCTCACGGCGTCCCGTCAGGATCTTGTGGGCGTAGGCCTGATGGCCGACGTCCCAGATGACGCGGTCCTCGGGCGTGTTGAACGCCGTGTGAATCGCGATGGCGAGCTCCGTCGCGCCAAGCGAGCTCGAAAGATGGCCGCCCGTCTTCGAGACGGACTCGACCATGAACGCGCGGAGCTCCTGAGCGAGCTGCGGGAGCTGGTGCACGTCGAGCCTGCGCAGGTCCGCAGGCGATCTGATGGAGTCGAGAAGCGTTTGCTGAGTCACTTGAGGGCGGCCTATATGTGAAGTTGGGTCATTTTAGTGCGAGCGCGCGATCACGTAGTCGGCGATCTGTGCAAGACGGTCGACCGCGCCTTCGGGGACGGCGGGATCGGCCGAGACGAGCGCAAGCGCGGCATTGGCGCGGTCATGCAGCTCTCGGGCGCGCGTACGTGCACCCTCGAGCCCGAGGAGCGACACCCAGGTGGGCTTGTCGTCCTTCTCGTCCTTGCCGGCGGTCTTGCCGAGGGTGGCCGTGTCCTGCGTGCAGTCGAGAATGTCGTCGACCACCTGAAAGGCCACGCCGAGCGCGTCTGCATAGGCCGCAAGGCCTCCTCTGGCACCGTCGCCGAGCCTGTCCCAATCGCCCGCCTGAGCACCGCAGAGGACGGCGGCCTGAATGAGGGCGCCGGTCTTCATCGCCTGCATGCGCAGGAGTTCGGCCTCGCCGGGATGCCCTCCCACCATCGCGAGATCAAGGGCCTGACCGCCGCACATGCCGCGCACGCCGGCCGCACGGGCGAGCGTGGCGCACAGGCGTGCGGCCGCAGCGGGCGGTTCGACGGCCGCGAGCACCGTGAAGGCTTCCGTCTGAAGCGCGTCGCCCGCGAGCATCGCGGTCGCTTCGCCGTACTGCACGTGCACCGTGGGTTTGCCGCGGCGAAGCGTGTCGTTGTCCATCGAGGGCATGTCGTCGTGCACGAGCGAATAGGCGTGCACGAGCTCAAGCGCAAGCGCCGCGCGGTCAAGCGCCTCGGGGCTCGCGCCCGAAACGGCGCCTGCGGCGTAGGCCAGAAGCGCGCGCACGCGCTTGCCGCCGCCGAGGACCGCATAGCGCATGGCACCGATCAGCCGTCTGGGCTCGCGGCCCGGCTTGGACAGCGTGCTGTCCGCATACCACTCGAAATGTCTGGCCGTCTCGGTCATCCAGACCTTGAAGTCGTTCTCGGAAGCTTCCGTCATTGAGTTCACCTCTCCTTCTTTTGTCGTGCGCCGCAACCACAGGGGATCAGAACGGCGCCACCTCGTCGTCGGATTCGGCGCGCAGCGTCTCAATTGTCCTGCGCGCCTCCTCGAGCTCTCGCCTGCAGCGCTTCAGAAGCGCCGTGCCGCGGGCATACCCCGCCACGCTTTCCTTGAGCGTCGCTTCGCCGGAGGCCATGCTGCTTGTGAGCTCCTCGAGCTCTTCAAGCGCCTCTTCAAAGGTGAGTTCCTCAACGGGTTTAAGATCTGTCATCGAAGTCATTCTTCCAAAAATGCCGTCCGGCCCGAAAAGGCCGAAAACGCGCCGCCCGCATTGTCCGGGCATATCCCTGCATTGTACCTAAAGCCCGAGCGTTTCTCTGACGGACTCCGCCAGCGCCCCCGCACGCAAGCCGTCCAAACGCCGCAATCGTCCGCCGATCATGATCAAAAGCCTCTGGATGCTCGTCGCATCGTTACTCTTCGCCCTGATGGCCGCCTTCGCACGCATGGGCGCCTCCGACTTCTCCGCGCTTGAACTCGTCTTCTACCGCTCGGCCTTCGGCGCCGCCGTCATCGCACTCTGGGTATGGGCGCAGGGCTTCACGCTGAGGACGCCGCTCGTGCGTGCGCATTTCATGCGCAGCTTCCTCGGCACGTTCGCACTCACGATCTGGTTCTACGCAATCTCGAAACTGCCGCTCGGCACCGCCATGACGCTCAACTACACGAGCCCGCTCTACATGGCCCTCATCGTCATCTTCCTCGCCGTAAAGAACGGCGAGTCCTTCAGCCGCGCAAGCGCCGCAGCCGTCGTGCTGGGTTTCTTCGGCGTCACGCTCGTGCTCAAGCCCGAACTTTCTCCTGGCCAGACCTTCCCCGCGCTCGTCGGTCTCACGTCCGGCTTCTTCGCGGCCCTCGCCTACTTCCAGATCCGCCAGCTCAGCCGCATGCAGGAGCCAGAATGGCGAATCGTCTTCTACTTCACGCTCTTCGGCACGGTCTGGGGACTCGGCGGACACCTGCTGCTTGCGGGCGGCATGACGCCCGTCACCTGGGACAACGCGCCCGCTCTCCTCGGCATGGCGGTCACCGCTACGGGCGCCCAGCTTGCGATGACCCGCTCCTGGGGCAGCGCCAACACGCTTCTCACCGCCGTCTTCCAGTACTCGGCCATCGTCTTCGCCGCAGGCTTCGGACTCGCCTTCTTCGACGAACCCGTCGGTCTCATGAGCGCCGCAGGCATCGCCGTCATTCTGGTTTCGGGCGTCTGGGCCGCCGTCATCGCCAAGAAGAAGTCCTGATGAAAACGAAAGGGCCGCACGCTAGGACTCATGACCCCGCCATACGGCCCCTTCTTGCATTCAGGTCTTTCAGGATCAGTGCCCGTGAGGATCCGCCTGCAGCTGGACGCCGGGCTTCTCATGCTCATGTCCCTCGTGGCCGTGGTCATGCCCAATGCCGAGGATGACGGTGCTCAGCAGCACGCCCGCAATGAAGAGAACGAGCTGCCTGAGGCCGTCTCGCCTTGTCCTGCAGTCCCTGAAGACCTCGGGCAGCAGGGCATGAAGCGTGATGAAGAGAAAGGAGGCGGCGGAGGCGGCAAGCGCAAAGGGCAGCGCCTCACGCGAGAAGCTCACGGCGGCCCACCCCGCGACGCCGCCCGCCAGAGTCGGTAACGCCGCGGCCACGCACCAGAGCACGGCGCGGCGAGCATCGAGTCCGCAGTTCTTCAGAATCACCATGTAGCCCGTCGACTGGGGAATCTCGTGGCAGCAGACGGCAAGCGCCACCAGCCAGCCCGCACGCTCGTCCATGAGGAAGGTGCTGGCGATCAGCACGCCGTCGACGAAGTTGTGCAGTCCCGCTCCCGTCATCACGGCCGTCGCGACCGCACGCCCCGGATGAGCCTCGCCGCATCCCTCGTGCCCGTGATGCGTGAAGATCCGCTCCAGAAACAGAAAGAGCAGGACCGTGCCGAGCATGACGAGTCCCAGATCATGCGCCTCGACCCCGGGCATCTCAAAGGCCTCGGGAATGAGGTGCGTGAGCGCAACTGCGGCAAGCAGCCCGCAGGCGACCGCGAGGAGCTGCTCGGAGAGGCCCGCAAGCCATCGGCAGGAAAGCAGCGCGGCAACGGAAATCGAAAGGACTCTCGTCAAAACGCCTGCGGCAAGGATGTGTAAAAGAGTATCCATGTTGTTTTCTATTGACTGTCAAAGAGGCGGAGGGCAGCCTTGAAACCCTGTTTTCGGGCGTTGCCATTTTACGACAGAGCGCCGAGCCCCGACCATCATGCACGCTCCCTATAAGAGCACCCATGCCAATAGGTAAATAATCATTGACTGCCTTTTGATCGAAATCAACATCACGCCGCAATCCACGTACATTGGGCGCCCCCTTCGGAAACTCCCGTAAAAGCAAACTGAAGCACGCACCGACGAATACGCGTTTACCCTAGGTCTTATATATGAGCTAGGTGAATAGAATCGAGTCAAGGCGGGAGCAAACATTCCGTCAGCGTCGTTGCACCCTCTTTCCAACCGTGCGGCGGCTATATAAGAGTAACAACAGCTAGGGGTGGAGATTATGTCCTCCAAAATAAAAATCAGTCTGGCCTGGCAGATGATGATCGGGCTCGCGCTCGGTATCGTAGTCGGCGCGCTCGTTGATTCCTCCTTCGCCCAGACGTGGCTTCAGCCGCTCGGCGACCTCTTCATTCGTCTGATCCGAATGGTGGTCGTTCCTCTCGTTCTGGCAACGATCATTGCCGGTGCCGCCGGTATCTCCGACACGTCCAAGCTCGGTCGTGTCGCCGTCAAGGTGCTTCTCGTCTATGCCGTGACGACCGGCATCGCCGTGGCCTGCGGCCTGCTCTTTGCAGGCATCATCCAGCCGGGCATGGGCCTTGACCTCTCCACCGAAGGCCTTCAGGCCAAGGAAGTCGTGGCGCCCCCGCTCGTCAAGACGCTGCTCGCCATCGTCCCGATCAACCCCATGCAGGCCATGGCCGAAGGCTCCATGCTTCAGATCATCTTCTTCGCGGTGATCTTCGGCTTCGCCCTCTCCGGCCTTGGTGAACGCGGCAAGCCCGTGCTTCACTTCTTCGAAATCGTCGGCGACGTGATGATCCGCGTCACCCACATGGTCATGCTTTACGCCCCGATCGGCGTCTTCGGCCTCATCTCGTTCACGGTCAGCCGTCACGGCCTCGCCGTCCTGCTTCCGCTCGGCGCCCTCATTCTCACGGCCTTCCTCGCGACCGTCGTGTTCGTCGGTATGATCCTGCTGCCGCTCGTGCGCATCGCGACAGGCATACCGATCATGACCTTCCTCAAGGGCATCTTCGAACCGTGGCTCGTCGCCTTCACGACCTGCTCGTCCGCCGCCGCCCTTCCGGCCAACCTGAACGCCGCCCGCAAGCTCGGCTCCACGAAGGCGATCTCCTCCTTCTCGATCCCGCTCGGCAATACGATCAACATGAACGGTACGGCCATCTACATGGGCGTCTGCTCGATCTTCGCGGCTGAAGTCTACGGTCTTCCGCTCACGATGGCCGACCAGCTCACCATCGTTCTGATGGGCGTTCTCGCCGCCGTCGGCACCGCCGGCGTTCCGGGCGCAGGTCTGATCATGACGACGATCATCTTCACGCAGGTCGGCATTCCGCTCGAAGCCGTTGCGCTCATCGCCGGCGTCGACCGTATTCTCGACATGATCCGCACGTCCATCAACGTGGTCGGCGACGTGGCCGCCGCCGTCATCGTCACCAAGATGGAGGGCGACCTCAATTCCGAACCCTATGTCGAGGGAGCGGACTAAGGTTCGCTGAACCGCTCTGACAAACCAGGAAAACGCCCCTGCAGCCTTGACTGCAGGGGCGTTTTCCTTTCGGAATCGGATCGTCGGACTACTTGCCCGAAATCGGCGTCAGAGTCTCGGCCTGAACGCGCAACTCCTCAAAGGGCAGGCGCAGGGCCCTGCCGAAAACCTCGTAACGGACGTCCCTTCTCAGAGTGACGCCCGTGCGGGCCTCGTTCGGAATCTCGACGCGCACGTTGCCCGTGCCGTCTTCGAAGACGTAAACGCCGTCCTCAGGCTCAGCCGTGATGTGGCCCCTGAAGTAGACGAGCTCGTCGGCCCGGGCGTTCTTCTGAGCGGCGGCCACCGTGTCAAAGCTGACGTAGGCGTGGCGCGCCGTGACCTCGGCCTGAGCGCCGCCGAGTGCGAGGGCAAGCGCAAGGCCTGCCAGACAGGACTTGAACATTTCTTCTCCTTTGCAGGCACGCTCCCAGAGGAACGCCTGCGTGGATGCGTGATTGATGAACGAACGGGCGCCGGCGCGGAGGATTCACCTGAAGCCCCGTGAGGGTTGCCTGCGCCACATTCTCATGGGCCATCATTTTGCGCCTTTGCGGCGTGTGAAGCATGCGCCGATGCTTGCCCTAGGGCAAGAGATGCCGTGAAATCCCGTGAATCACACGCGAATTGAATGACACGCTCTGATACAGATGCAAACGTCGGTTCATATCTCCAATATGGTATGTTTTGCCTGTTGCGGTCAAGTCCCGACCGCATCAAAAAAAAGGAGAAAACTGCCATGAAGCTGCGCCACGCCGCCGCGATCGTCCCGTGCGCCATCGCACTCACCGCCTGCACCGCCGTCACCAGCACCCAGAACGCCGACCTCGCGGGCCGCTCCCTAATGTGGGCCGACGGTGCCACCGAGGAATGTGAAGTCCCGCCGTCCATCAAGTTCGGCGCCGACGGCAAGGTCTCCGGCAACGCAGGCTGCAATCTTCTCGTCGGCGGCTGGACACTCCAGGGCGACAAGCTCGACCTCTCTCAGCTCGGCTCCACCCGCCGCATGTGCGGTCCCGAACTCATGAAGATGGAGGACGCCTTCCTCTCCAACCTTGGAAAGACCGTCTACGTCGAGACCGAAGGCGACAAGGTCAGGCTCCTTGACGCCGAGCGCAAGCTCGTCATGACGCTCGTGCCCGAAGCCCCCGGCGTCTGCAAATAAGATCCGGATTCACCATTCCAAAAAGGGAGGCCCGTTTTCACGGCCTCCCTTTTCTTTTGCATCAACTCTCGGGGAAGAGGATCGAAAGCCGTCAGTGCGCGGCCCCCCAGCTGTCCCCCATGCCGACCTCGGCGACGAGCGGAACGGAGAGCGAGGCGACGGCGGCCATCAGTTCGGGCACCTTCCTGCGCACGAGTTCGGCCTCTTCGACAGGCGCCTCGAGAATCAGTTCGTCGTGCACCTGGAGGACGAGCCTGGAGCGAAGACCTTCGGCTCTCAGCCAGGCGTCGACCGCAATCATGGCCTTCTTGATGAGGTCCGCCGCAGTGCCCTGCATGGGCGCATTGATGGCCGCGCGCTCGGCGGCCGCCTGAACGGGCTTGCGCGAGCTCGCGATTTCGGGAATCCAGAGACGGCGGCCGAACGCCGTCTCGACGTAGCCGCGCTCATGCGCCTCTGCGCGCTTGGCGTCCATGTAGACGCGCACGCCGGGATAGCGCGCGAAATACTCGTCGATGTAATGGGCGGCCATGCGGCGCTCGATGCCCAGGTTCTGGGCAAGACCGAAGGCGCTCATGCCGTAGATGAGGCCGAAGTTGATGACCTTGGCCATTCGACGCTCGTCGGCCGTCACCTCCTCGGGCTTGCGACCGAAGACCTCCGCTGCGGTCGCACGGTGAATGTCCTCGCCGCGCGCGAAGGCGTCCAGAAGCCCCTTGTCCTGCGAGAGGTGGGCCATGATGCGAAGCTCGATCTGCGAGTAGTCGGCGGAGATGATCACGTTGCCCGACTCGGCGACGAATGCCTCCCTCACCGCACGGCCCTCGTCGGTTCGCACGGGAATGTTCTGCAGGTTCGGATCCGAACTCGCCAGACGCCCCGTCACGGCGACGGCCTGACCGAAGGTCGTGTGCACGCGGCCGTCCTTCGGGTCGACCATGCGCGGGAGCTTGTCGAGATAGGTGCTCTTGAGCTTCGTGAGACGACGGTGCTCGAGAATGAGCTTCGGCAACGGATAGTCGAGAGCGAGCTCCGTCAGCACCTCCTCGTCCGTCGACGGCGTGCCGGTACCCGTCTTCTTGCTCGAGGGAAGCCCGAGCTCGGTGAAGAGCACCTGCGCGAGCTGCTTGGGACTCGACAGATTGAACTCATGCCCCGCCGCCTTGTAGGCGTCGGCCACAAGGCCGTCGATGCGAACGGTGAGGGCTTCGGACTGTTGCGAGAGCCTGAAGTCGTCGAGCGCAACCCCCGCCTCCTCCATGCGGCCGAGCACGCCGATGAGGGGCTGCTCAAGCGTTTCGTAGATCGCCATCAGCCCATCCTCAAGATCGAGCCTCGTCATCAGCACGGCATGAAGCGCACGGATTGCGGCGGCCTCCTCGCCGAGGAGCTCCACGACGGCCTTCGGATCAGCATCCTTTGCCGCAATGGCCTTCGCGCCCTTGCCTACGACGCTCTCGCGGGTGGGAATCGAACGCGCAAGCGAGCGGGCGGCAAGAAGCGGCAGCTCGTGCTTCAGATGAGCCTCGAGCACATAGCTCATCAGCATCGTGTCGTGCAGCATGCCGCCGAGCCTCACGCCCTGAGCGAGGAAGACATGCGCGAGCGTCTTCGCGTCATGTGCGACCTTGGCGGCGGAACCCTCGAGCCAGGGACGCATCACGTCCATGACGTGCGCGACGGGGAGCTCCTCCGTGAAGCGGATCACGAAGACGTCCTTGATGGAAAGCGCGACGCCGAGCGCGGCAGGCTCTGCATGACGGGCGTCGCCGTCCCAGAGCATCGTAAGCGCGACGGGCATGGCGCGGCTCTCGTCGAGCAGCCTGCCTGCGAACAGCTCGAGCGTCATGCGGTCGGCGATTTCGGTCACGGGCAGCTCGTCGGGACGCTCGGCCAGCGCGGGCGAGAAGCTCACCTGCATCACGGGTGCGGCGGGCGCCGCCTTTTTGGCGGGAGCGGGCTTCGGAGCAGGCTTGGCGGCAAGCGCCTCGGCCGCAAAGGCCTCTCTGGAAAAGAGTCCGCCGAGATCGTCGGGCTCGGCCGTCCCTGTCGCCGCAGGCTCGGCGGAGGCGCCGATGCCGGAAGGCGCGGCGCGCTTGAGGGTCGAGAGCGACATCTCCCAGCGACGGCAGAAGGCGGAGACAGCATCGGGATCGGCGGGCTTCACGACGAGGGCCTCAGGCACGCATCCCTCGGGAAGCTTGACCGTACGACAGATCGTGGTGAGGCGGCGTGCGTCGTCAAGGAAGGCAAGCCCCGCGCGCAGATATTCGCCCGCCTTGCCCTTCACTTCACCCGCATGAGCCTTGACGCCCTCAAGGTCACCGTATTCGGCGATCCACTTGGCGGCGGTCTTCGGACCGCACTTCTCGATGCCGGGCACGTTGTCGACCTTGTCGCCCATGAGGGAGAGGTAGTCGACGATGCGCTCAGGCGGAACGCCGTACTTTTCAATGACGCCCTCGCGGTCGTAGAACTTCACGTTCATCGTGTTGATGAGCACGATGTCGTCGTCGACGAGCTGGGCCATGTCCTTGTCGCCCGTGGCGATGATGCTCTTCATGCCCGCGGCGCGCGCCTTTTCGGCGATCGTCGCGATCACGTCGTCAGCCTCGACGCCGGGCACCGAAACGACGGGCCAGCCGAGGTCCTTCAGAATGCCGTGAAGCGGTTCGATCTGCACGCGCAGGTCGTCGGGCATCGGCGGGCGGTTGCTCTTGTACTCGGGGAACATCTCGTGGCGGAAGTTCTTCCCCTGCGCGTCGAAGATGATGACGGCGTGATCGGGCTTGGCAAGCGCCCAGACCTTGCCGAGCATGCCCAGAAAGCCCCGGACGGCCCCCGTCGGCTCGCCCGAACTCGTGCGAAGGTCGGGAAGGCCGTGAAAGGCGCGGAAAAGATAGTTGGAGCCGTCGATGAGAAGAATCTTGGACATGTTGGAAGTCGTTGCTGCAAATGTATGAATGGGCCGTAAAAACCGGCTGCCGTAAGAATAGCCGAAAAAGCCGTCCGCCACGGCGAAGCCAGAGACGCATCCATACATGCGGACACACTTCGCCTGTCGCCTCTGAACGCCTCGCCGTGGCACAATTGGACTGACAGGGCCGCGATGCGCCGCAGGAGGTCTCGCAGGCGCATTCCGACCATTCATGGGCCTGACGCCCGCCGGCCCTGCCTCCCTTCACCGTGCCGCCGCTTCCGCGAAGCCCATGACGAGCGGCGCAAAGGATTAGCCATGACAAAAACCAGAAACTGCCTGTCCGCCCTCTGTCTCATCGCCGTTTCGACCGCCGCCTGCGCGGCTCCTTCGGCTCCGAACGACGCGCCGCCCCCGTACGCGGGCGACGTGAAGGTCGAGAAGCCCGCTCCGCAGTCCGGACCCGCAGCCCGCAAGCCGTCCGCCGAGGAGGCCAACCCGCTCCTTCCGAGCAAGGCCGACATGGAGAAGGCCCGCGAGGAGCGCGCCCACGGCCATCTGCCGCCCAAGTTCGACCGCCAGACCAAGATCGAGGAGGTCCGTGACGAAAACAACCGCGTCACCGAATACGTCGTGACGCCGGGCACCACCCAGATCCCCTATCGCATCGAGAACAGGGCCGAACGTCCGATCGACTCCTCGCCTGCGGGCAACTCCAAGAGTACGCTCGGCACGACCAAGTTCATCGAACTCGGCTGGTAACCGCATCCCTTTATGGCACAAGCATTCAATTACGCCGACGGCCTGCGTTGGTTCGGCGAGGGCGTCCGCGCCCTCAGGAACCGGCCGCTCGGGCTCGTCGGCATCGTCGTCTTCTACGTCCTCATAAGCGGCCTGCTCTCGGGCCTGCCCGTCGTGGGCACGATCCTCGCAGGCGTCTGGATGCCGTTCGGAGCCGTGCTCACGGGTTTTGCCGCCCGCGAGGCGCTCGCAGACAGGCTTCCCGGATACGCACCGCTTCTCGCCGCCTTCAGGAAGCAGGGCATGCGCCTGCACCTCATCGCCGTGGGCCTCATCAGCGCCGGCGTGCTTGAGCTCGTCATGCTCGTCTTCCAGCTGCTTTCCGCCGACCAGATCGCGCAGTGGAAGATGGTCGAGGGGGCGATCGACCCCGAAAGCGTCGCGGCACACTTCCCGTCCGCAGGCGTTGCGGCGGCGCTTGTCCTCTACACTCCGCTCTTCATGGCGACGCTCTTCGCGCCGCTTCTCATTGCGGACGCGGGCCAGGGCGCGGGCAAGAGCTTCTTCTACTCCTTCTTCGGCATCCTGAGGAACTTCTCGGCCTGCCTCACGACGGCCGTCCTCCTCGTGCTGATGACGAGCGCGGCGGTATTTCTCACCGTCGGTGCGGGCCTTGCCGCCGGGCTCGGCGGCGCCACGACCTACATCACGCCGATCATCGCGATCCTCGTCACGACGATCGCTCAGGCCTGCGTCTGGCCGATGTACCGCGACCTCTTCGGTCCGAAAAACCTCTTCGAGCGTCTCGACTGAGTCCGCCTGAGCTCATTGTCGACCCTGTCGACATCATCAAGGAAGGCCGCGTCACCGCGGCCTTCTTCACATCCTCACGCCTCGAGCCCCTCAAAAAGCGAGGGCTGTCCGTCGTCCCTCTGCGCGGGCGATCCCACGGCAAGCCCCAGCAGCCTGACGCCGCCCTTCGGAATCTCCATGCCCGCCAGAAGCCTGCAGGCATCCTCCGCCAGCCTCGTCATGGCGTTCGCATCATAGGGAACCTCGGCCGCCACCGAGCGCGTGCGCGTCGTGAAGTCGTGGCTTCTCACCTTGAGTGAAAGCGTGATTCCTGCAAAGTCCGCGCGGCCGAGCCTGAAGGCAAGATCGGCGGCAAGCTCTCCGATGATCCCCCTCAGGCGCACGGGATCCCTGACGTCCCGCTCAAAGGTCCTCTCGCACCCGACGCTCTTGCGAACGCGGCTCGACCTCACGGGCCTGTCGTCGATCCCGCGCACGAAGCGGTAGAAATCGTAGCCAGACTGTCCGAAGTGGCGCATCAGATCGGAGAGCGGCACGGCTCGGAGTTCAGGCGCCGTTCTGATGCCGAGCGCATGGAGTCTGGCGGCCGTGGCGGGGCCCACGCCCCAGAAGGCCTCTACGGGCAGGCGGTCGATGAAGTCGATCGCCCTTTCGGGATGGATCGTGCAGAGACCGTCGGGCTTTCGCCAGTCGGAAGCGACCTTGGCGAGGAACTTGTTGTAGGAGACGCCGGCGCTCGCCACAAGGCCGAGCTCCTCGCGGATCGCGCGCTTGATGGCGACCGCCACCTCGACGCCGAGGGCGAGCCCCTGCTTGTTGACGGTCACGTCGAGAAAGGCCTCGTCAAGGCTGATGGGCTCGATCACGTCGGTATAGCGCCTGAAGATCTCGTGGATCTGACAGGAGACGGCCTTGTAGTGGCTCATTCGTCCCTCGACGAAGATCAGTTCGGGACAGAGCTCGCGCGCCCTCGAACTCGGCATGGCGCTGTGCACGCCGAAGCGCCTCGCCTCGTAGCTTGCCGTCGCAACGACGCCGCGCCCCTGAGCGTGTCCGACCGCGATCGGGCGTCCCCGAAGCTCGGGGCGGTCACGCTGCTCGACCGAGGCATAGAATGCGTCCATGTCGACGTGCACGATCCTGCGCGAGACGTTGCGCACAAGCGTGAGGCCTTCGGCCCCGTTTCCTGCGGAAACGCATGCGGGAACTGACTGTGAAGCGGGAGGACGTGTTGCCATGGTCGTCATTGTCGGGAAAGGGGGATTTCGAACGACAGGATAAATCAGATCGCAGGGCATCGAGGCGCCGTCTACCTCCAAATTCCGTCTTTCGGACATGGTCTGCGGGTTGCAAAAGGACTACAATCTCTTTCTTACATTTCGTACCCTCAAATCCAAGGAGATTCCTTCAATGCCTCATGTTGTCTGCGAAGCCTGCATCGGCTGCAAGCGCACCGACTGCGTCGACGTCTGCCCTGTCGACTGCTTCCGCGAAGGCCCGAACTTTCTCGTGATCGACCCCGACGAATGCATCGACTGCGCCGTGTGCATCCCCGAATGCCCGGAAGCAGCCATCTTCGCCGAAGAGGACGTCCCTGAGGATCAGCAGGAATTCATCGCGCTCAACGCCGAGCTCGCCCGCGAATGGCCCTCCATTACGCGCCGCAAGCCCTACCCTGACGACGCCGACCAGTACCACGGCGTCAAGGGCAAGCTGAAGTTCCTCAAGCGCTGACAAGCGCTGGCAATGGCGGCTCTTGCGAAGGGCCGCCATTTTTTTCATCATCTTCCACCCGGAGGCTGCCGCCATGCAGACCGTCAAGCTCACGAGCCGCCGCGAAGTCGCGCCCGCCGTTTACGAACTCCTCTTCACCCGTCCCGAGGGCTGGACCTTCGATGCGGGGCAGTTCGCCCGCATCGGCCTTGCCACCGACGGCGACGAGCCCGTCTTCCGCGCCTACTCGATCGCAGGCTCGCCCAAAGCCGAAGGCCTGCGCTTTCTCGTGAAATCCGTCGAAGGCGGCGCACTCTCACCCCGCCTGTGCGCCCTCAATCCGGGCGACGAAGTCCTGCTCGACGGCGAAGCCCAGGGGAACCTTCTCCCCGCCCGCATTCCGGGCGGCGACACGGTCTGGATGCTCGCGACGGGCTCCGGCCTTGCGCCCTTCATCGCCATGACGGGCGACGAAGGCACGCTTGGCGCCTGGAAAAAGCACATCCTCGTCATTGGTGCTCGCACCCGTGAGGAGGTCGACCGCCTGGCCGCCTACGCCGAGAGCGAGGCTCGGATTCCGCTCACGATCCTCACGGCCGCCTCCCGCGAAGCGGGCGAACTCACGGGGCGCATTCCCGCGCTCATCGAATCGGGTGCCCTTGAAGCGAAGGCCGGTGCCGCTTTCACGCCCGAATCCGCCCGTCTGCTCCTGTGCGGCAACCCCGACTTCATCCGCGAGACCCGCGCCCTCATGAAGGCCCGCGGCATCGTATCGCCGCGTCTGGGCAAGCCGGGCCAGCTTCTCGTGGAATCCCTTTGGTAAGCAACCATTCCCCCCGCCAGACCCATGACTACGCTTGAGGAAATCGACGACCTGCTCCCGCAGACGCAGTGCCGCCAGTGCGGCTGCGACGGGTGCCTCGCATACGCCCGCGCCATTCTTGAGGAAGGCGCGGCCATCAACCGATGCGCGCCCGGCGGTGCGGAGGGCATCGCCCGTCTTGCCGCCGCCACAGACCGCCCCGTCGTGCCGCTCGATCCCGAATACGGACGCGAAGTGCCCTTCGCCGTCGCACGCATCCGCGCGCGTGACTGCATCGGTTGCGCCTGGTGCATCCGCGTCTGTCCGACCGACGCCATTGCAGGCTCTCCCAAGCACCTGCACGGCATCGTGGAGGAGCGTTGCACGGGCTGCGCGCTCTGCCTGCCAGCCTGTCCCATGGACGCGATCGACATGGTCGAAAACGGAAGGACGTGGACGCTGGAGGATGCGCACAGGGCGAGAGAGCACCATCGGAATGCCGCAGCCCGCCGCGAGCGCCTCGAGGCCGAGGACCTCGCCCGACTCGACGCACTCCGAAAGCCTGCGGCTGAAAAGGCCGCCGGCGGCCCCTCCGCGCTTATCGCGGACATCATGGCTCGAGCCCGCCGTGCAAACGCCGGCGACAACAGAGGAGGACTGACATGATCAAAGCTGCAGACCGCGGCGCATTCATGGCGGCGCTCGCCGCCGCGCACCCGAATCCCGAGAGCGAACTCAACTGGACGACGCCCTTCGAGCTTCTCGTCGCCGTCGTGCTCTCCGCACAGGCGACCGACAAGGGCGTCAACATCGCGACGGCCAGACTCTTTCCTGTTGCGAACACGGCCGAGCAGATCGCCGCACTCGGCGTCGAGGGCCTCACGCCCTTCATTCAGACGATCGGCCTCTACCGCAACAAGGCCAAGAACGTCGTGAGACTCTCCGAAATCCTTCGCGACGAATACGCGGGAGAGGTGCCCGAGGACTTCGACAAGCTCGTCGCCCTGCCCGGCGTGGGCCGAAAGACGGCCAACGTTGTCCTCAACGTCGCCTTCGGACACCCGACGATCCCCGTCGACACGCACATCTTCCGCGTCTCAAACCGCACGGGACTCGCCAAGGGCAAGACACCCGACGAAATTGAAACCAAGCTCGAGAAAATCATTCCCGACGCCTACAAGCACGAGGCTCACCACTGGCTTCTTCTTCACGGCCGATACTGCTGCAAGGCCCGCTCGCCTGAATGCGAACGCTGCCCCGTCGCGCAGTGGTGCAACGCCCCCGAGAAAAAGAAGCGCCTTGCCGACTTCGGATCCCCCTCGAAGTCAGAGTGATTCCCGTTTTCCAGCGCCTATGCAGTTTGTCCTAGCGGCTTTTCCCTAGACGGCATGACATAGACGCAGAGAGGTCGAAATAACCCCTTCGGATGACGCCCGGACGATGTCCGGGCGTTTTTTGTCTGCCTAAAATCACATGAAGGCGACAGGCCCTCGGACGGCCGCCCCCGAACAGAAAACCTCGAATTCGAACATTCAGTTGAAAACAGGAAAAGCATCATGACAAAGAGCTGCACATGCCACCAAACCCCGACGCCCTCCTACAGCCAGATCGGCAAGCCCAAGGAAAGCTCGGTGATCGGCGAGATCCTCGCCCTCGCCGCCCGTCCTGAAGTGATCAGCTTCGCCGGCGGCCTTCCCTCCGCCGAAGGCTTCCCGGTCAAAGCCATCAAGGATGCGGCCGATTGGGTTCTGGAGACGTGTCCGCAGGTGGCTCTGCAGTACTCCGCCGTGGGCGGCATGCCCGCACTTCTCGAAGCCATCGCCAAAATCGAGACCGACCACGGCGTGCCCACGACGCCCGACGAAGTCATGATCGTCTCCGGCTCCCAGCAGGCCCTCGACATGATCGCCCGCGTCTTCACCGACGAGGGTGACAAGGTCCTCGTCGAAACGCCGACCTACATGGGCGCTCTCTATGCATTCGAGCTCTGCAAGCCGAAGTTCGTCAGCCTGCCGACCGACGATGAGGGCCTCAACCCCGACCTGATCGACGACCGCGTCGCGGGCGCCAAGTTTGCCTACGTGATGCCCACCTACCAGAACCCGACCGGCCGCACGATCAGCGAAGAACGCCGCCGCAAGCTCGCCGAAAAGGCCCGTCAGTACGACTTCTGGCTCATCGAGGACAATCCCTACGGCGAGCTCTACTACGCAGAGCGTCCGCCTGTCTCCCTGCGAGCCTTCGCACCCGAGCGCACGCTGCGCCTCGGCACGATGTCCAAGGTGCTCGCCCCCGGCTTCCGCCTCGGCTACATCTGCGGTCCCAAGCACGTCCTCAACGCCCTCAAGCAGATGAAGACCTCCATGGACCTGCACACGAGCACCTACACCCAGCTCATCACCGCCCGCGTGCTCGACCAGGACCTCTTCAGCGAACACCTCCCCGCCGTCCGACGCCTCTACGCCGAAAAGGCCAAGGTCATGCTCGACAGCCTCGAGGAGTTCATGCCCAAACACCCCGAAGTCAGCTGGACGAAGCCCACGGGCGGCATGTTCATCTGGCTCAACCTCCCGAAGAACGTCGACTCCGCCGACCTGATGAAGAAGGTCCTCGCGTCCGACGTGCCCGTCGGCTTCGTGCCCGGCGTAGCCTTCTACACGGACAATCCCGAGGTCAACCACTGCCGACTCTCCTTCGTGACGGTCCCGTCCGAGAAGATCGTGGCGGGCATCAAGTCCGTCGCCGAAGCGCTCAAGACCTTCCTCTGAGATTTTCCCGATCTTTCTCCCCGACACAGGCGGCGCACGCTCAAGACGTGCGCCCGCTCCGCCGCCAAGGGCCTGACAGGCATCGACCGTCAGGCCCTTTCACATACTTCACATCCGCCCTCCGGCCCGCAGGCCTCCCTGCGGGCTTTGTTTTTGTCGAGCAGAGACAGAACCGAAAGCGACCCGAAAGGCCATTTTGTCGACAATAGATACACCTTTGAAAGACCTCTTGTTCAATCGAAAAGGCCAAAACTAAGGTCTTTGGAGGAGGTGTTTTCGCATCAAGCAACAAAGGCTCGATTAGTCCGTTCTTCATTGCGAAATCCGCCGTTCAACTCATTACGATTGCACAGCGCACTTCCGGAAAAGCCCCTCGAGGCCCGCCGGAATCCCACTGGCAAGACAAAGGAAAACACCCATGACCACCATCTTCATCGACGGCGAAAGCGGCACGACGGGCCTGAGGCTCCGCGAGCGGATTGCCAACAGGGCCGACCTCAAGCTCATTTCGCTTCCCGCAGACGAGCGCCGCTCCCCCGACGCCCGTCTTGAGGCGATGAAGGCGGCAGACGTGACGGTGCTCTGCCTGCCTGACGACGCCGCACGAGAGGCGGTGAAGCTGGCAGACGAAGCCGGCACCCGCGTGCTTGACGCCTCGAGCGCTCACAGGACCGCTCCCGAGTGGGTCTACGGCATGCCGGAACTCATGAACGGCCGCGCCGCCGAAATCGCGCGCGCATCCAGAGTGTCGGTGCCGGGCTGCCACGCCTCAGGCTTCATCCTGCTTGTGGCTCCGCTTGTTTCCGCAGGCATCATTGCGCCGGACGCCTTCCTTTCGGCCACATCGGTGACGGGTTATTCGGGCGGCGGCAAGAAGATGATCTCCGCCTACGAGACGGCAGGCCGCACGGCCTTCGACAGCCTGGCCATGCCGCTTCCCTACGCCCATTCGCAGACGCACAAGCACCTTCCCGAAATGACGATCGCCGCAGGTCTGGCTCGTCCGCCCGTCTTCCAACCCATCGTGGGGAGTTTCCGCTGCGGCATGCTCGTGACGGTTCCACTCGATCTTGGACTTCTCGGCACGACAAAGGAGACCGTTCAGTCCGTCTGGGCAAAGCACTACGCGGGTTCCCCCGTCGTGCGCCCCGTCGAATTCGAGTCCCTTCTTGAGGACGGCGCCCTGCGCCTCGACGCGATGGCGGGACACGACGGCATGAAGATCGCGGTGTCGGGCGGTCCCCACCGCGTCCTTCTCACCGCGCTTTACGACAACCTCGGCAAAGGCTCCTCCGGAGCCGCGCTCGAATGCCTGAACCTCATGACGGACTCCAATCCCGCCCGAGGGCTCAGCCTTTCCTAACCCGGCTTCTTCCAGCCACTCCGTCGACACGCTCGACTCCAAACGCACCACGACAAGAAGAACACCATGACTGACAGCAACACCGCCGTGACCTTTCTCCCCGATGGCAACGTCTGCACTCCGAAGGGCTTCCGGGCCTCGGGCATTCACTGCGGCCTTCGCCGCAACAAGACGAAGAAGGACCTCGCCCTCATCGTCTCCGACGTGCCCGCCGCCGCAGCCGCCGTCTACACGCTCAACGCCGTCAAGGGCGCGCCCATCGCCGTCACCAAGGCCAACATCGCCGACGGACGCGCGCAGGCAATGCTCTGCAACTCCGGCAACGCCAACACCTGCGCCCCTAACGGCGAGGCTATCGCCCGCAAGATGTGCATGCTGCTCGCCGAAGCGTCCGGCCTCAGCGCAGACGACGTCATCATCGCCTCGACAGGCGTCATTGGCCAGCCGCTCCCGATCGAGCCGATCGCCACCGGCATGAAGCCTCTTGTCGACGCACTTTCCTACGAAGGCGGCGAAGACTGCGCAGCCGCGATCATGACGACCGACCTCGTGGCCAAATACTGCGCGGTCACGGTCGACATCGGCGGCAAAACCGTCACCGTCGGCGGCATCGCCAAGGGCTCCGGGATGATTCACCCGAACATGGCCACGATGCTCGTCTTCATCACCACGGACGCAGCGATCTCTTCCGAGATGCTTCAGAAGGCCGTGAGCACCGACGTTCAGAACACCTTCAACATGATCAGCGTCGACGGCGACACGTCGACGAACGACATGCTGAGCGTCATGGCCAACGGCCTTGCGGGCAACGCCGAAATCACCGCGGCAGGCGCAGACTTCGACGCGTTTGCCGCCGCGCTCCACACGGTCACTTCTCACCTGAGCCGCGCCATTGCCAGAGACGGCGAAGGCGCGACCAAGCTCCTCACCTGCACGGTGACGGGCGCGACTGATGATGCGACGGCCCGCGTGCTCGCCAGGAGCGTCATCTCCTCGAGCCTCGTGAAGACCGCCATGTTCGGTTCCGACGCCAACTGGGGCCGCGTGCTCTGCGCGCTCGGCTACAGCGGGGCACCGTTCAACCCCGAGGCGGCCGACGTGTCGTTCGCCTCCTCCGCGGGCATCGTCGACGTCTGCAGCGCAGGTCGCGCGCTCGACTTCTCCGAGGAGCTTGCCAAGAAGGTGCTCCTTGAAAAGGAGGTCTCCATCATCGTGACGCTCCACGACGGCGATGCCGATGCAACTGCCTGGGGGTGCGACCTCTCCTATGAATACGTGCGCATCAACGGCGACTACCGCAGCTGAGGTCAAGACCATGAACGAACTCACCGACTTCGACATCGCAAGGCTCCTGAGCGACTCACTCAAGTACGTCAGGCTCTACCGCAGCCACACCGTCGTGGTGAAGTACGGCGGAAACGCCATGAAGAACCCCGAGTTGCAGCAGCAGGTGATGCACGACCTGGTGCTCCTCTCGATGATCGGCATCCGCATCGTACTCGTTCACGGCGGCGGTCCCTCCATCAACAAGTCGCTCGCCGCCCTTGGGATCGAATCGAAGTTCGTGCGCGGACTTCGCGTCACCGACGAGGAGACGATGCGCGTCGTGCAGCGCGTGCTCGCAGGCGAGACGAACAAGGACCTCGTCAAGCTCCTGTGCGCCGAGGGCTCGAAGGCCGTGGGACTGTGCGGACTTGACGCAGGTCTCATCACCGCACGACCCGAAGCGGAGGATCTCGGTCTCGTGGGGCACATCACGGGCGTCGACGTCTCGATTGTCGAGACGCTTCTCGAAAAGGGATGCATTCCCGTCATCGCGTCCGTAGCCGGTGACGGCGAGGGCCGAAGCTACAACGTCAATGCCGACACGGCGGCCGCAGCGATTGCCGGCGCGCTCGGCGCGCGCCGCCTCGTGCTGATGACCGACATCGATGGACTCATGCGCGACGTGAAGGATCCCGATTCGCTCATCTCCGTCCTCACGACGGAGGACATCGGTCCGCTCAAGGAACAGGGCGTCATTTCGGGCGGCATGATCCCGAAAATCGACTGCGCGCTTCACGCCATCGAATCAGGGGTTGAGCGCGTCGCCATGATCAACGGCACGCTTCCCCACAGCATCCTCGTCGAAATGCTCACCAAGGGCGGCATCGGTACCCTCGTCAAGACCGGACCCCGCACTGCTGCGTCCGCCTGAGCGGCCGCACCACGAACAGAATTCTCTGAAGGACATTCATCATGAAGGACATCAAGACCATCGACAGCCTTTACCACGCCTGCACCTACGGGCGCGCGCCCGTCGTCTTCGAGCGCGGCCGCGGAGCCCGTCTCTGGGACGACAAGGGCCGCGACTACATCGACTTCGGCAGCGGCATCGGCGTCATGAGCCTCGGCTATGCCAACCCCGAATGGGTGAAGGCCGTCTCCGAACAGGCCGCAGTTCTTCCGCACACCTCGAACCTCTTCTACAACGAGAAGACCGCCATGCTCGCGGGACGCCTTGCGCTTCGCACGCACTTCGAGCGCGTCTTTCTTTCCAACTCAGGCGCCGAGGCCAACGAGTGCCTGATCAAGACCGCCCGAAAGTGGGCTTCCGACACCAAGGGAGAAGGCGAGCATCCCTTCGTCACGCTCGTCAACAGCTTCCACGGCCGCACGCTCACGACCGTCACCGCCACGGGGCAGGACACGTTCCACAAGTTCTTCGGACCCTTCACGCCGGGATTCCGCTACGTGCCCGCGGGCGACCTTGCCGCACTCGAAAGGCAGCTTGACGCCGAGGACTGCTCCGCCGTTCTCGTCGAGATCGTTCAGGGCGAAGGCGGCGTGCGCGCGCTCGACGCGGACTACCTGAAGGCCGTAGAGGCGCTCTGCCACGAAAAGAACGTGCTCTTCTGCGTCGACGAAGTGCAGACGGGCAACGGCCGAACGGGCACCTGGTTCGCCTACGAGCAGTTCGGCCTTTCACCCGACCTCGTCTCCACCGCCAAGGGCCTCGGCAACGGCCTTCCCATCGGCGCGACGCTCATGGGCCCGAAGACAGCCGAGGTTCTGACGCCCGGCACGCATGGCTCCACCTTCGGCGGCAACCCCGTCGCCTGTGCAGGCGCACTCAGCGTGCTTGAGCAGATCGACGACGCCTTCCTTGAGGCCGTCAAACAGAAGGGTGCCTGGCTCACCGCCGAACTGGAAAAAATCCCCGGCGTGAAGGACGTCTCCGGACTCGGTCTCATGCTCGGCTTCTCGGTCGAGGGCTGCAAGTCTGCCGACATCAAGGCAAAGGCCCTCGACAACGGTCTCGTCGTCCTCACCGCCAAGGACCGCGTGCGCCTGCTCCCGCCGCTCGCCATCACCGAGGAGGAGCTTTCTGACGGCCTGCTGAGGCTTGCAGCCGCCATTCGCGAGGTTCAGGAAGCCGCACACTAAGCCGCCTCCGACCTGTCTTGCAACACACCATCGAAAACGGGGAGTCCTGCCGCTGTGCAAGGCTCCCCGTTTTGTGAGGCGTACAGGTGAACAACAAAAAATGAGCGGCGGGTGCGCATTGCACGCATCCGCCGCTCTCTCAGACCCCCAACAGCGCCGGGCGGAGATGTACCCGTCAGGAGAGAACCAAGGAGTCCCTCCATCGCCTGCCTCTCGGACGCCCCCCGTTGTCCTTTGGTGAGAGGCCTGCGTTCGCTGTCGTTGAACGTATCTTGCCGCATTTGAGAATAATTCTCAATACCACTTAAGAGAGTTTGCGGAAAAACGCGTACTCCATTGACATGCGTCAACCTTGAAATCCATCCGTACAAATCCTTAGGCTCCCCTGTCCTGCTGTCGTTTCCATCGAATACCTTGAAGGTGTCGGGACGGACAACCGGCAGGATTCCCGGGCTGCCCGCCTGCCGCCATGCGGGCAGCCGTTCGGAGCTACTGCTGCTCGTGTCTGGCCTCCTCGGAGAGGATGAGCACGACTCGGGTGCCGCCTGCGGGCGAGACGCGCTCGACGTCGACGAAGGCGCCGATGCGGGATGCGCGCTCGGCCATGATCGAGAGGCCCACGTGCTGGCCCTTTCGCTCGGTGACGAGCGCATCATCGATGCCGACGCCGTCGTCGGTGATCGTCACCTTGAGGTCGGCGTCGTTCTCGATGCGGATGTCGACGTTTTCGGCATGAGAATGCTTGCGGACGTTGGAGAGCGCCTCCTGAATGATGAAGATCACCTGAAGCTTCTGGCGCGGCGTAAGCTGCGGGCCACGCCCCGAGACTCGAAGACGCGCGTTCATGCGGGACTGTCCCTCGAAGCGATCAATCACGGTCCGTACGCCCTCGATGAAGCCTTCCTTGTGCAAACGCTCGCGGAAGTTGAGAAGGAGTTCGCGCACGTCCTCGTAGCACTCCTGAACGCCCGTGCGAATGGCGGAAAGGGATTCGTCACGCAGCGCAACGTCGTTAGTACGGATGGCGTCCGACAGGAACTGCACCTGCAGATTGAGGAAGGAGAGCGCCTGAGCGATCGAGTCGTGCAGGCCCTGTGCAAGGAGCTGACGTTCCTGCACCACGGCGAACTGGCGGTCGCGCTCGATGAGGCGGTTGCTCGCCACGGCGACGCCGAAGTGGGTCACGAAGTTCTCGAGCAGGCGGATGACCTGCGTCGTGAGCTGCGGGCTTTCCTTGAAGAAGAGCGTGAAGATGCCGAGGTCGCCCGGCGTCGAACGGATCTGGAAGCTGTAGGCCGTCTTGAAACCCGCGTCGGCAAAGCGTCTGGAAAACTCGTCCTCAAGCTCGGTGAGCTGGAAGCAGACGGGATAGGTCTTCGAGAGCACCGAGGGCACGATGCCCGCGTCGCCAGGCAGATCGTTGACCGCCTTGACGAGGTCGACGGAAAGTCCCTCGGCCGTGAGGAGCTGCATCGAGTCGTCACGGCCCGAGAGCAGCTGGAGCGTACACGCATCGGCCTCGGTCTGGCGCATGATTCGCGAGACGAAGCCGTCGGCAAGGTCGTCAAGGCTGCGACGCTGCGTGAAATAGGAGGTCATCTCGTAGAGCTGCGCGAGATGGCTGTTCTTTTCTTCGACGCTGGCCGTCTTCTCGGCTACCTTCTGCTCGAGATTGTCGTGAGAATCCTTGAGTCTGGCGGCCATCTCGTTGAAGCCTGCGGCGATCTCGCCGATTTCGTCCTCACTCCTCACTTCGGTGCGGGCCGTCAGGTCGCCCGAGGAAAGCCGTCCGATGGCGCCGCCGAGCTGCTCGAGGGGACGGATCACCCAGCGGAGCAGAAGCGCCATGATCGCGAAGAGACTGCCGATCGCAAGCACGATGAGGAGACCCTGCAGATAGCGGAGCTGCCACAGGAAGTGCGCGCGATATTCGTCGATGTCGTTCGTCAGCGCGGCGAGCTTCTCGACATAAAGGTTGACGTCGCCCATCATCGGTTCGCGGGCGCCGCCGCGGGCGGCCGTAAGGTGCGGAAGCACCGACTCTTTCCACTCAGAGTCGATGCTCTGAAGCGACGAACGGATGGCCTGCGTCTCAGGCACGAGAAGCGGACGCCACTGATCACCCTTCTGGAGAAGATCAAGCCCTGCGTTGACCGTACGGACTTCGTTGTCGAAGTCCCTGTTGTCATACTGCGGAAGCACATAAAGCGCGGTGCGGAAGACATGGAACCTGATGTCCCCGATGATATTCGTCGCAGCCGACGAACTCTCAAGCTTCCAGTTGAGCATCATCGTATACCCGATCGTGGTCACGATGAAGCTCACCCAGATGAGCGTGAGAAGCAGAAGCCTCGCCGAGAGGCTCTTGAAAAAGCGGAGCGGATTGAGTTTCACGACGTAGATCCTTCCTGTGTTCCGTTTGCGCGTCAGATGAGGCGCGGATTTTCGTCCTCAAGCTGGATCGTGAGGCCTCCCGCGGAGCCGGCACCCGACGAGCCTTCGCCTTCGTTTTCAGGCTTGACGGGCGTGATAGGGGCGATCGACTCGACCGTCCAGGTGACGCCGATCTGGCGGCCCTTGCGGGCGCGCTGCATGCGGAACTCCTCAAAGGACTTGCGGGTGATCTGCACCTCTCTGAGCTTGCCGCCTCGTCCCGTGCCGGAGGCGGTGAGACCGCGCTCATCGACGAGCGTCATGCCGATCATCCTTTCACCGGACTCAAGCTTCACGAGCGAAACGCCCATGCCGCCGTTGGAGAGTCTGCGGATCTCGTCGTGTGCGAAGATCACGAGACGGCCCTTCTCGGTAAGACAAGCGATCAGCGGCATCTCGGCGCAGCCCTCGGCGGGCGGCATCAGCGTGACGCCGTCGGCCATGCGCACGAAGGTGCGGCCGATGCGCTGCGAGGCCTTGAGGTCGCCGATCGTGCACTTGAGCCCGAGGCCGTCCGACGTGCCGAGCACGACATCCTCCTTCTCACGGCCGGCAAAGACACCGACGAATCGCTTCATGCCCTTGTCAAGATCGAAGAAGGACGTGACGGGCAAGCCGTCGCCCCTACCGCCGGGAATGGCAGAGACCTTGCAGGTGTAGACACGGCCCGTGTCGGTGACAAAGCTGATGTCGTCGACCGTGCGACACTCGACCGCACGCTCGAAGCCGTCGCCCACCTTGTAGCTGAGCAGCGTGCAGTCGTGCCCGTGGCCCTGACGGGTTCTCAGGAAGCCCTTCTGCGAGAGCACGACCGTAACGGGTTCGTCGACCACGTGCTGTTCGGCCTGAACGACGCTCGCCTCCTCGATGAGGGTGCGGCGGTCGTCGCCGAAGGTCTTCGCTGCCTGCTCGATCTCCCTGGCCACTGTGCGGCGCAGAACGCCGTCACTGCCGAGAATGCGTTCGAGCGAACTCTTTTCCTTGTTGAGTTCGGCGAGCTCCTTCTCGATCGCAATGGCGGCCAGACGAGCAAGCTGGCGGAGCCTGATTTCAAGAATGTCGTCCGCCTGACGATCAGTGAGACCGAACTCCTTAATCAGAGCGGGTTTCGGCTCATCGCTGTTGCGGATGATCTCGATGACGCGGTCAATGTTGAGAAGGACGAGCGCACGACCCTCAAGCACGTGAATCCTGTCGTTGACCTTGTCGAGCCTTGCCTGAGTGCGGCGGCGAACGGCCAGCAGGCGGAAGGCGATCCACTCGCGGATGATCTCGAGCAGGTTCTTCTGCTTGGGCTTGCCGTCATTGCCGAGCATGACGAGGTTGACGGAGACGTTGGACTCCATCGATGTCTGCGAAAGGAGCGCCGCCACGAACTCCTCGCGGTCGATGCGGCTGCTCTTGGGTTCGAAGACGAGGCGCACGGGCTTTTCCTCAGTCGACTCGTCTCGAACCCTGTCGAGAATGGCAAGCATGGCGCTCTTGGCCTGCTGCTGTTTCGACGAAACCGTCTTCTTGTCCTTTCTGGCCTTCGGGTTCGTGATGGCTTCAATCTGGTTGAGCACGTCCTGCGAGGACGAGGCGGGCGGGAGTTCGTCGATCACGAGCTGCCACTGGCCGCGGGCAAGATCCTCGAAGTGGTAGCGCGCACGCACGGTGAGCTTGCCCCTGCCCGTACGGTATATGTCGCGAATTGTGCTTCTCGGGCTGATGATCTGGCCGCCGCACGGGAAATCCGGCGCAGGCAGAACCTCAAGCACCTCGTCAAGCGTTGCCTCGGGCTTGTCAATCAGCAGCGTGCAGGCGGCCGCGACCTCCCGCAGGTTGTGCGAGGGAATGTCGGTCGCCATGCCGACGGCAATGCCGGACGAGCCGTTGAGCAGCACGAAGGGCAGCTTCGCGGGCAGAACCACGGGCTCCTGGAAGTTGCCGTCATAGTTGGGCGTGAAGTCGATTGCCCCCGTGTCCACCTCTTCAAGAAGCAGACTTGCGATCGGCATGAGGCGCGCTTCGGTGTAACGCATGGCAGCCTGAGAGTCGCCGTCCCTGCTGCCGAAGTTGCCCTCGCCGTCGATGAGCGGATAGCGGAGCGAGAAGCTCTGCGCCATGCGCACGAGCGCATCGTAGACCGACTGGTCGCCGTGGGGATGGTACTTGCCGAGCACGTCGCCCACGACGCGCGCAGACTTGACGGCCTTCGTGCCCGCCTTGACGCCCATGCGCTCCATGTCGATCAGAATGCGGCGCTGCACGGGCTTCTGGCCGTCGGAGACGTCGGGAAGCGCACGGCTCTTGACGACCGACATCGCGTATTCAAGATAGGCCCGGCTTGCATAGCGCGCGAGCGTGAGCTGACCGTCGGATTCGACACCGCCCGTCATCACCTCGTCAACGTGTGCACCAAGAGGCGACGCGCCCTCATCTTCGGAAGCCTCTGCAGCATCCTCCTCAATGCGAGCCTCCTCCGTCACGTCCTCTTCGATCTCGCGAGCGGAGGACTCCTCAGGCGCCGTCTCCTGAACGGGTTCGTCAGCCTGCACCTCGACGCTCTCCTCAACCTCGGGAAGCAGAGGCGTCTGAACGGGTGCTTCGGCAGATGCCTTTGCCACCCTGCCGCCAGCGGATTTTTTCCTTGCCGGCGTTTCTTCCGCCTTCTTCAAATCGTCTTCATAAACGAGCATCTGGTCGCCGAAGAGACCGCCGTCGTCCTGGACCTCGGGATTGAGGCCGCCTTTCTTTCTTGCCATATCGTCTCTCTCCAGCTCAGACGTCCGCCTCGACGCGGTCGCCGTATTCTTCCATCCAGAGCTTGCGGCTGCCCGCGCTCTTCGTCGCCATCAGGAGGTTCATCACCTCACCCGTCACGGCCTCGTCGACGTCGCCCATCCCCACGGGCAGCAGCCTGCGGGTGTCGGGATGAAGCGTAGTCTCAGCGAGCTGCTGAGCCTTCATTTCGCCCAGACCCTTGAATCGGGAGATCGAGATCTTGTCTTCCTCAAATCCCTCCTTCCTGAGGGCCGTCAGGGTGCGGGAGAGCTCTCGGTCATCAAGACAGTAGAACTTGCGCTCGGGCTTGCGGCCCCTCTTCGGCACGTCGACGCGATAGAGGGGCGGCATGGCCACGTACACATGCCCGAGTTCGATAAGCTTCGGGAAGTGACGGTAAAAGAGCGTGAGAAGCAGCACCTGAATGTGACTGCCGTCCACGTCGGCATCGGACAAAATGCAGATCTTGCCGTAGCGCAGTCCCTTGAGGTCGGGGGCTCCGTCCGCAGGGTGCGGATCAACGCCGATCGCCACGGCGATGTCGTGCACGGTGTCGCTGCCGAAGATCTTGTCGGCGTCGACCTCCCACGTGTTGAGGATCTTGCCTCGCAGCGGCAGCACGGCCTGAAACTCCTTGTTGCGACCCGACTTGGCGGAGCCGCCTGCAGAGTCGCCCTCCACGATGAAGAGCTCGTTCATGGAAATGTCGTTGGACTCGCAGTCCGTGAGCTTGCCGGGGAGCACCGCAACGCTCGAGGACTTCTTCTTCTCGTACTTCGTCGACTGGCGCTGGCGCGCCTGTGCCTGAGAGACGATGAGCTCCGCGAGCTTCTTGCCTTCCTCGATGTGGTCGTTGAGCCAGAACTCGAACTGCGGACGCACGAAGCCGCTCACGAGCTTCATCGTCTCGCGACTCGTGAGCTTCTCCTTTGTCTGCCCTTGGAACTGAGGATCAAGCGCCTTCGTGGACAGCACGAAGTTGGCCCGGCTGAAGACGTCCTCGGAGAGGATCTTCACGTTCTTCGCCTGCAGGCCGTGCGCCTGCATGAAGGCGAGCATGGCCTGATACAGGCCGTCCTTGAGCCCCGCCTCATGCGTGCCGCCCTGCGGCGTCGGGATGAGGTTCACATAGCTCTCGCGCTCAAGCCCTCCCTCGGTCGTCCAGATGACGACCCAGGCCGCGCCCTCGCCCACTGCATAGCCGTCACCGGCATCCTCAACGTAACCATGCGCCTCGAAGGGAGCGACAAGCGGTTCAGCTGCAATCTCGGAGAGGAGGTATTCGCGAAGGCCGCCCTCATACTTCCAGCATTCCTCCCTACCAGTCTTCTCATTCTTGTAGACCACTTCACAGCCGGGAAGCAGCACGGCCTTAGAGCGAAGCAGGCGAATGAGCGCACCCTCGGGAATCGCGGGGCTGTCGAAGTACTTCGGATCAGGATGAGCAGTCACACGCGTGCCCGTCTGGGACTTCGGACGCGGAGAACGGCGGGACTTGAGGGGGCTGACGACATCGCCGTCGGCAAAGCCGATCGTCGACTCCTCGCCGTCGCGCCAGACGGTGACGTCGAGCGTAGTCGAAAGTGCGTTCGTCACCGAGACGCCGACGCCGTGCAGACCGCCCGCAAAGGAATACGGACCCGAGCCGTCGGACTTGGCGAACTTGCCGCCTGCGTGCAGCCTCGTGAAGACAAGCTCGACAACAGGCACCTTCTCCTCAGGATGAAGCCCCGTCGGGATGCCTCGGCCGTTGTCCTCGACCGTGATGCCCCCGTCGGCATGAAGCGTCACCGATATGCGTGATCCGAAGCCTGCAAGGACCTCGTCCGTCGCATTGTCAACTACTTCCTGAATGATGTGGAGAGGATTGTCCGTAAGCGTGTACATCCCCGGGCGCTGCTTGACGGGTTCAAGCCCCTTGAGCACCTTGATTGAGGAGACGCCGTAGTCCTCCGCTCTGCCGTTTGTCTTCGCCATGATTACTGATTCACCCGACCGATTTTCAACACATCCAACAAAGAGGCGGATCCGTTCTGCATCCGCCTCAAAACTGTGCAAGGATTGTAACCCATGTTTTCAAAAAGGCCGTTCCCTCCCCTCCGTCTGATGAAAAGGCGTCGCAGGCAGGTGGCTTCGCATAAAATTAACCAATCGACCCTTACAAGAAAAGGCCACCCTAATGAGCAAACTTTACATGGGCTTTGACGCAGGCACCCAAAGCGTCAAGGTCGCCGTCTATGACGAGCAGTTCAACTGCCTCACGAGCCACAGCCTGCCCACGCACCTGCACTATCCGCGGCCCGGCTGGGTCGAGATGAGCGCCGACGAGTTCCTCGAGATCACCGTAAAGTCAATGGCCGCCTGTGCTCAATCCCTCAGGGAAATGGGCAGGGATCCGAAGGACGTCTGCGCCGTCATGGGCGACGGCATCATCTGCGGCATCGTCGGCGTCAACGCCGAGGGCGATGCCGTGACGCCCTACATCAACTATCTTGACAGCCGCACAACACCCGACGTCGAGGCCCTCAACGCCCGAGAACTCGAGATCTGGGGCCGCGAGACGGGCAACCCCGTTGCCTCCCCGATGTTCCCCGCGATGTTCGCCCGCTGGTTCCTGAAAAACAATGAGGCCTTCAATCGCGACGGCGTGAAGTTCGTGCACAACGCCCCCTACATCCTCATGCATCTCGCGGGCCTCAAGGGCGAGGACGCCTTCATCGACTGGGGCGCCATGTCCGGCTGGGGCCTGGGCTACGACGTCCAGAAAAAGTGCTGGTCCGACGAACAGCTCGAAATTCTCGGCATCGACAGGAAGTACATGCCCGAAATCGTGAAGCCCTGGGACAAAGTCGGCGGCCTTTCCGAGGCAATGGCCGAACGCACGGGCCTCAGGGCGGGCATTCCCATTCTGGGCGGCGCAGGCGACACGATGCAGTCCATGCTTGGCTCCGGCATCTTCGAGGCAGGCCAGGGCGTCGACGTGGCAGGCACCTGCGCTATGTTCTGCGTCTCGACGAAGGGCATCATCCCCGAGCTCTCCAAACCGGGCACAGGGCTCATCTTCAATTCGGGCACGCTCCCCGACACCTACTTCTACTGGGGCTTCGTCCGCACGGGCGGTCTCGCCCTGCGCTGGTTCAAGGACAACGTCTGCAAGAAGGCGGACGATGCTGCCTACTACGGCCCGATGACGGAAGGCGCGGAGAAAGTGCCCGCAGGTTGCCGTGGCGTGATGTTCCTGCCCTACCTTACGGGCGGTTCGGGCGAAGAGAAGGAAGCGAGCGGATGCTTCCTCAACATGACCATGGACGACGACCAGTTCGTCATGTGGCGTGCCGTGCTTGAAGCCATCGGCTACGACTACATGGGCCTTGCCGACAGCTATCGCGCGGCTGGTGTCGACCTCAACCGCATCACCGTGACGGAAGGCGGTTCGCGCAACGAGCTCTGGAACAGGATCAAGAGCCACATGCTCGGCGCGGACGTCGTGCGCTTTCGCAATGCGGGCGGCGCTGTCCTCACAAACTGCATCGTCGCGGCCCACGCCGTGGGCGACGCGCCCGACGTCAGGAAGGTGCTCTCTGACAACATCGAGCGCGACGCCGAGTATGCACCCGTTCCCGCGCTCACGAGCCGCTACCGCACGCTTTACGACATGCGTCAGAAGCTCGTGCGAGAGGACATGAAGACCGCCTTCAGCCGCCTCGTCGCCATGCGAACCATCGAATAACAAATAACGCCTCGATCCCGTTCAGCTCGAGAACGGACGCCCGTTCCGGTCAGGAGGGGCGCCCTCTTCTTTTGAAGAATGGGAAAGGGGCGCCGTCCGTCGGACATGCGCCCCTTTGCGGGATCAGGCAAAGCCGGAATTACTCGGCGTCCTCACCCTTGTTCTCGCCCTTGATGAAGTCGGGGCGGAGGATCTCTTCGCCGAGCTCCTGGCGGAGGGCGGAGAGATAACCGCGGCGATCGGCTTCGCCGTAGATCGTGGCGAACTCGCGCGAGAGGGACTTCAGCTCGTTTTCGGTCGGAGCCTTCACCTTGGCGGCGTTCACGAACGCGACGAAGTAGGCGCCGCCGTCAACCTGCATGCCCGTGTAGGCGGGGAGCTTGTCGGCGGGAAGCGCAACCATGCGGTCAACGAGCTGGGCGGGATGACCGAGCAGATTCTGGCGGGAGACCCAGACGGCCTTGCTGAAGCCGTCAAGAGACTTCGACTGGCGGACCTCGGCGACCTTCTTCTCGCCGGCGGCCTTGGCGAGCTCACCCGCCTTGCGCAGCTTCAGACCGTCCTCGATCTGACCCTTGACCTCGTCAAACGGACGAACGGCCTTCGGGAAGTGCTTCTCGACGCGGGCGGCGACAAGCTGATTGGAGCCCACTTCGACGGCAGCGGAATTGCGCTTTTCCTGCAGGCATTCGGAGCCGTAGAGGTTTTCAAGCACGTGTTCGTTGAAGAACGGAGCCAGTTCGGGATCGGCAGGACCCTGACGCGTAACGTCCTCGGCGGTCATGAGCTTGAGGCCGAACTTCTGGGCGGCGGGCTCGAGGCTGTCGGCCTGCTCGTAGACGATGTTCGTGAACTCTTCTGCCTTTTCGGAGAATTCGCGCAGAGCCATCTGGTCGATGTATTCGGCCTCGATGTCGGCGCGGACTTCGTTGAAGTCACGCACGCGGGCCGGATGGATGTCGGTCACGTAGATGACGTGCCAGCCGAAGTCGCTCTCGACGGGGCCGACGATGTCACCCTTCTTGGCGGAGAAGACGGCGTCCTCAAAGGGCTTGACCATCATGCCGCGGCCGAAGAAGGAGAGATCGCCGCCCTCAACGGCGGAGCCCGTGTCGACGGAATTTTCCTTGGCCAGTTTGGCGAAGGAGGACGGATCGGCCTTGGCCTTGCCGAGGATTTCTTCGGCCTTCTTCTTGGAAGCGGCCTTGTCGTCGCCGAAGCTGATCAGGATGTGGCTGGCACGACGCTCCTCAGCCGTGGCGTAGCGCTGCTTGTTCTGTTCGTAATAGCTGCGAACGTCCTCTTCATTGGGCTTGATGGAGGCCTTGAAGCTTTCGGGCGAGAGGACGACGTACTGGGCCGTGACGTGCTCGTCGGCCATGAACTCGGACTGATGGCCGTCGTAGTAGGCCTTGACCTCATCGGGCGTCACCTTCACGTCGCCCATGTACTGGTCGATGTTGAAGATGAGCGTCTGGACTTCACGCTCTTCGGTGATGATCTTGTGCAGATGCTCAACGACGGCGGACGGCACGGGATAGGTGGCGGTCACGCCCGTGAGAAGAGCCTCCTTGGCGAGGTCGCGGCGGACTTCAGCCACAAACTGCTGGTCGCTCTTGCCCTGGCTCTGGAGGAAGCGCTCGTAGAGCGCGGGAGAAAACTGACCGTTCTCCTTGAGCGCATCGGCGTTCTTGATGAGCGCAACGGCTTCCTGCTCGCTCACGCCGACATGCTCTCTGGCAACCGTCTGGGTGACGGCGGCCTCGTCCATCAGATTGCGCACGAGGGCTTCGCGGGCCTCAGGCGTGTCGAGCATGCCTGCACGGAACTGGTCGCCCATCTGCTGGCGAAGGCGCTCGAGCTGCTGGCGCTTAGCCTGGTCGAAGAGTTCCGGCGTAATGGAGCTGTCGCCGACCTTGGCGATGGAGTTGTCAGCCTGGGTCATGCGGTTGTAGCTGTAGATGCCCGTCACGACGAAGCTCGGAATAATCAGCACCATGGCGATGAACATCAGCCAGCGCTTGTGATCGCGAAATGCCTGAAGCATGAACGTTTCCTTGTTGTCTTGGCCAACTGTCGCCCGACGGACGCAGAGAGGCCTCGTTCCCGATGATTTTTTAGAGCAAAAAAAAGGCGAACCGCAAGGTTCGCCTCTTTTCAGAATCTGTTGGCGGAGTGGACGGGACTCGAACCCGCGACCCCCGGCGTGACAGGCCGGTATTCTAACCAACTGAACTACCACTCCGCACATCATGTGCTTGTCGCAATCTGTCGATGTACGCTCGGAAACGTTGGCGGAGTGGACGGGACTCGAACCCGCGACCCCCGGCGTGACAGGCCGGTATTCTAACCAACTGAACTACCACTCCGTTTTCAGAGCTTTTGCATCAGCAGAGAAGCGTATTATACAGAACTTTTCCAATCTGTCAAGAAGTTTTTTTTCCAAAACTCCTCAACTATTTTGACTGGTGGGTGCTGAGAGGGTCGAACTCCCGACCATCGCCGTGTAAAGGCGGTGCTCTACCAACTGAGCTAAGCACCCCCACGGTAAAAGTCCTGCATGACGCCTCGTTGCGCGCTGCAGAACTCGGATTGTACACGATGCCCTAGGCAAAACCATACCGCAAACACGGTATGCCTTGCTCGCTTCGGCCATTCCTCAAACGTGTTCGGCCCGACCGCTTGCGCGGACGGGCCGAACATCATTTCATGCGAGGAACCTCCTTCTCAGAAGGCCCTCTTCCCGCAAGGTCAGGCATGGACCTCAAGCGTGGGAGTCTTGCCCGCACTGCTGGCCTTGGAGGACCTTTCCTCTGCGGCGGACGCAGCGGCTTCGCCGGTCGCGGCCCCTGCTGCAGCTCCAGCCGTTTCAGCTTCGACCGCGAGAGGCTCGGGCAGGCGGACGAGCGCCTGTGCGATCACCTCATCGATGGTCTTCACGGGGATGACCTCGATCTGAGTCTTGGCGGTCTCGGGCACGTCCTCAAGATCGCGCCTGTTGACATCGGGGATCAGGATCTTCGTGCAGCCCGCACGGACGGCGGCGAGGAGCTTTTCCTTGAGGCCGCCGATTTCGAGCACTTCGCCGTGAAGCGTGATCTCGCCCGTCATGGCGACGTCGGAGCGTACGGGAATTCCCGTCATGGCCGAGATGATGGCCGTGGTCGTGGCGATGCCTGCCGACGGACCGTCCTTGGGCGTCGCACCCTCAGGATAGTGGACGTGAAGGTCGGTTTCGTAGAAGCGCTTCGTGTCGATGCCGAGGTTGGCCGCACGGGCGCGCACGACGGAGCGGGCCGTCTCGACGCTTTCCTTCATCACGTCGCCGAGACTGCCCGTACGCTGCACGCCCCCCTTGCCGGGGAAGATCTGAGCTTCGATAACGAGCATTTCACCACCCACGGACGTCCAGGCCAGGCCGTTGACGACGCCCACGCGCGGCTCCTTGCTGGCAAGGCCGATCGTGTACTTGGCGGGCCCAAGATAGGTGCTGAGGCTTTCGGGCTTGATCACCACCTTTTCAGGCATGCTACCGCCCTTCTTGTCGGCGGCGAACACAACCTTGCGGAAGATCTTGCCGATGAGACGCTCAAGTCCGCGCACGCCCGCCTCGCGGGTCCAGTAGCGGATGATGTCGACGATGGCCTCTCGGGGGAGGTCGACCTCTTCAGCCTTGAGCCCCGTGGCGCGAAGCTGCTTGGGAATCAGGTGGTGCTCGGAGATGTGGATCTTCTCCTCCTCGGTATAGCCCGAAAGAGAAATCACCTCCATGCGGTCCAGCAGGGCCGGCGGAATGTCGTAGCTGTTCGAGGTCGCCACAAACATCACGTCGGAGAGATCCACCGGAATCTCCATGTAGTGGTCGGCAAACGCGTTGTTCTGTTCGGGATCAAGCACCTCGAGCATGGCCGAAGCGGGATCCCCGCGATGATCCGTGCCCATCTTGTCGATTTCGTCAAGCAGGAAGAGCGGGTTGCGCACGCCGGCACGAATCATGCTCTTGATGATCTGACCTGGCATCGAGCCCACGTAGGTGCGACGGTGGCCGCGAATCTCACTTTCGTCATGCACGCCGCCCAGAGCCACGCGCACATACTTGCGGCCCGTGGCTCGGGCGATGGACTCGCCGAGCGAGGTCTTGCCGACGCCGGGCGCACCCACGAAGCAGAGAATCGGAGACTTCACCTTGCCCACGCGCTTCTGAACGGCGAGATACTCGAGAATCCTCTCCTTCACCTTTTCGAGACCGGAGTGATCCTCGTCAAGAATGCGGGCGGCGGCCTCAAGGTCGCGCGAAACGCGGGACTTCTTCGTCCACGGATAGTCCGTGAGCGTTTCGATGTAGCTGCGCACGACGACGGACTCGGAGCTCATCGCCGGCATCTGGCGCAGGCGGCGAAGCTCGTTGCGCACGGTCTCCTCGGCGTACTTGGGCATCTTCGCCGAGGCGATGCGGGCTTCAAGATCGGCGTATTCTTCATCAGCGCCCTCATCCGTGTCGCCGAGCTCCTTGCGGATGGCCTTGAGTTGCTCGTGGAGATAGTAGTCGCGCTGGTTCTTGTCCATCTGGCGCTTGACGCGGCCGTCGATGCGAACATTGAGCTTCTGAAGATCAATCTGGGTCAGCAGGAAGTCGATCCCATGACGGAAGCGCGCCGCAAGGTCGACCTCGGCAAGCATCTCCATCTTGGCGGCAGCAAGGCCGGACATCTGGCCACAGACAAGGTCAAGCAGACGCTCGGGATCAGTCTCCGCGTCGAAACGGCCCGCAGGCTCGCTCTTTCCGGTGCCGAAGGAGCCGTATTTCTTCCACTCACTCATCAACTGGCGGCGCAGCGGCTCAAGCGTGCGCTCTGGGGCGTAGACGGTATGGAGGCGGGTGCAGCGAGCCACAAGCGAGCCGTCACGCTCGAAGAGCGAGTCGACGCGATAGCGGGCGAGGCCCTCGACGAGCATCTTCGAGGTGCCGTCAGCCAGGCCGAAGAACTGCATCACGCTTGCGAGCGTGCCGACCCCGTAGCAGTCGTCCTGCTTGGGCGCATCGGTGTCGGGCTCCTTCTGCGTGACCACGAAAACGTACTTATTGTCGGATTGAAAGGCCTTCCTAGCGGCGTTGACGGAAGCCTCGCGCGCCATGAAGACGGGCACCAGCGTCGAGGGGAAGATCACCATGTCCCGCACTGCGACAGCAGGCACTTCAATTTGTTCGGGGTAAATCACTTCCCCGTCGGTCATGTTGTCCAAATCTCTAGTCCTAGTGAATGTTCGGTTCGGTCTTGAATATATGGGGGCCAGAGCCCCCGTTTTCAAGTCGTATGCAGATCAGTTTCGTCAGTCGTGCTCGATGAGCTCAACGGGTGCGCTCTTCTCGACCGTCTCACGCGTAACGCGCGCCCGCGCGATGTTTCCACGCGTCGGAATGTCGAACATGGCATCAAGAAGCACGCCCTCGACGATGGAGCGCAGGCCTCGGGCGCCCGTCTTGCGGGCGATGGCCTTTTCGGCGACCGCCTTGAGCGCGTCGGGCGTGAACTCGAGTTCGACGTCCTCCATGCCGAGCAGGGCCTGATACTGGCGGACGATGGCGTTCTTGGGCTTCGTGAGGATGGCGATGAGCGCCTCCTCGTCGAGCTCCTGAAGCGCAGCGATCACGGGCAGACGGCCGACGAGCTCGGGGATCAGGCCGTACTTCACGAGGTCGGCGGGCTCGACCTGGCTGTACACCTTGGTGAGGCTCTTGTCGCCGTCCTTGCTGAAGACGCGGCCTCCAAAGCCCATCTCCGCCCTTTCGGTGCGGCGGCTGATGATGCTCTGCATGCCGTCGAAGGCGCCGCCGCAGATGAAGAGGATCTGCGAGGTGTCGACCTGAATCATGGCCTTGCCGGGATTCTTGCGGCCGCCCTGGGCGGGCATGCTTGCCACGGTGCCCTCGACGAGCTTGAGCAGCGCCTGCTGCACGCCTTCGCCGGACACGTCGCGCGTGATCGACGGGTTCTCGCTCTTGCGAGCGATCTTGTCGATTTCGTCAAGGTAGATGATGCCTCGCTGGGCGCGCTCGATGTCGCCGTCGGCGGCCTGCACGAGCTTGGCGACGATGTTCTCGACGTCCTCGCCCACGTAGCCCGCCTCGGTGAGCGTCGTCGCGTCGGCAATGGCGAACGGCACGTCGAGCGCACGGGCAAGCGTCTGCGCCAGCAGCGTCTTGCCGGAGCCCGTCGGACCGATCAGAAGAATGTTTGACTTCTGAAGCTCGACGGAGCGCGCAGCGTCCGCCTGGTTCTTCAGTCGCTTGTAGTGGTTGTAGACCGCCACGGATAGCGTGCGCTTGGCGCGCTCCTGACCTACGACGTACTGGTCGAGCAGGTCATAGAGCTCCTTGGGCTTGGGCAGGGGCTTCTCAGCCTCGGGCTTCGCCTCGGGAGCGCTCTCAGGAGTGGGGCCGCTCCTGAGCTCGTCGTTCATCGAGCGGATGCATTCACCGCAGATCAGTTCGCCGCGAATGCCGGAGAAGAGCTCCTTGCACTCGCTCTCGCTGCGGCCGCAGAAGGAACAGGTTCGCATGTCATTCACCTCGATTCCGCTCAAAGCGCCTTTTCAAGCTCGGCGCGCGTCGTGAAGATGCGGTCGACGAGGCCGTAGTTCATGGCCTCCTCGCCCACGAGCCAGTAGTCACGCTCGGTGTCGAGGGAGACTTCGGAAACAGGCTTGCCGCAGTTGTCGGCAAGAATCTGGTTGAGCTCCTGCTTCGTGCGCAGGATCTGGCGGGCGGTAATCTCGATTTCGGTCGCCTGCCCCTGGATGCCGCCGAGCGGCTGATGGATCATGACGCGGGAGTGCGGCAGCGCATAGCGGCGGCCCTTCTCGCCCGAGCTCAGGAGGAGCGCGCCCATCGAGGCGGCAAGGCCCACGCAGATCGTGCAGACCTTCGGACGAATGAACTTCATCGTGTCGTAGATGCCCATGCCGGCGGAAACGGAACCGCCGGGGCTGTTGATGTAGAAGTAGATGTCCTTGTCCGGATTCTCGCTCTCGAGGAAGAGCATCTGTGCAATCACGAGGCTCGCGGACTGGTCGTTCACCTCACCCGTAAGGAAGATGATGCGGTCGCGAAGGAGGCGCGAATAGATGTCGTAGCTGCGTTCGCCGCGGCCGGTGTCTTCAATGACATAAGGGACTAGCATTTTTTTATTCGCCTTGTGGAAAAAGGGGTATCTGCCGATTGTAGCGGAGCGAGCGGAAAAGCTCCCGCCTGCGGACCACGGAAAAGAAAAAAGAGGCATCCGGCGTGTTGTCCGTGATGCCTCTCGAGTCGATCAGGGCCGGCGCGGCAGGCCGCGCCCGCAAGTCTGACGTTGTCCCGTTCGTTAGAACTGGCCGGCCATCAGCTTGTCGAATTCAACCGTTTCCTCAACGGTCTTGGCCTTGGCGAGGATCCATTCGGTCACGTTGTTTTCCGTGGCCTGGGCGCGGAGGTTGCCCACGCGGTTCTGGTCCTTCATGATGTACTCGATGACTTCTTCCGGCTTTTCGTAGCTGGAAGCGATATCGGCGGCGATTTCACGAACCTGTTCGTCGGAACCGGAGATATTTTCCTGAGAGATCAGGGCTTCGACGAAGAGGCCGAGGCGCACGCGGCGTTCAGCCTGCGGCTTGAAGGCGTCGACGGGCATGGCGGGCATCTTCTTGACGTCGATGCCGCGGCCGGCGAGGTCGCTTTCCATCTGCTGGCGGAGGGCTTCGCACTGGTCGTTCACGAGAACGGTCGGAAGGGCGAAGTCGCAGGCGTTGGCGGCGGCTTCCATCACTTCGGCCTTGGTCTTCGTTTCGAGGCGGGCCTTGACTTCGCGTTCGAGGTTGGCGCGGATTTCAGCGCGCATGGCTTCAACACCACCCTTGACGCCGAGGCTGGCGGCGAATTCGTCGTCAACTTCCGGGTAGGCGGGTTCGGCGACTTCGACGACTTCAACGTCGAATTCAACGGCCTGACCTTCGAGTTCCTTGATGCCGTAGTCGGCGGGGAAGGTCATCGGGAAGGTCTTCTTTTCACCGGCAGCCATGCCCGTGACGGCGGCTTCGAACTCGGGGAGCATGCGGCCCTGGCCGAGAACGAACACGTAGCCTTCGGCGGAACCGCCCTGGAATTCAACGCCGTCCTTCTTGCCCTTGAAGTTGAGCTTGACGCGGTCGTCGTTGGCGGCGGCGCGTTCCACGACGTTGTACGTGGCGCGCTGGCGGCGCATGACGTCAATCGTCTTTTCGACTTCGGCGTCCGTCACCGGGCAGACGTAGCGCTTGAGTTCGACGGCGGAGAAGTCGGGAACCTGAACGTCAGGGAACACTTCGAACTTGGCCGTGAAGTGCATGTTCTCCTTGTCCTCTTCGTTCTTGGCGGCGTCGATGCGCGGATAGCCGGCAATGCGGAGCTCGCTTTCGGAGGCGGCCTTCTGCCAGGCTTCGCCGACGAGCTGGTTGATGGCTTCGTCATAGGCCTGCATGCCGTACATGCGGCGGACCTGAGCGGCCGGAACGTGACCCTTGCGGAAGCCCGGGAGCTTGGCGTTCTTGCCGTAGTTCTTCAGGGCCTTTTCGGTGAGTTCTTCAGCGGAAGCGTAGGAAACGACCAGATCGAGCGTGCGTTCGAGCGGGTTGACCTTGGCGACCTCTTCGGTCTTGACGGTTTCTTGTTCAGTCATCGCAGTAGTCTTTATAAAAGTCCGCCCGCTTGACGCGCGGCGGAATTTGTGGAAGAAATCCGTCCCTTTGCAGAACGGACCGCGTGAAAAATCCTTTCCAGAGCGAAGCGCACCCGCATGCGGCGGACCGTCGTTCGTTCTCTTCTATAAAAAGAGCATCCGCCGGCTTCTGATGTCGGCGGACCTGAATTTTTTAATTATAGCGGAGAAATTCAGCTGTTGTTTCAACGGGTTCCTGCGGGAAACCCGCTCCCCGCACTGAATTCGGCCTCGATTCAGGCGCCGTCCTCCTCTTGTGCAGGAGACGCCTTCCTCCGCATCCGCACGGCCAATTGCTTACAATTCCTGCGACGAGGCTCTTTCGAGCTTGCTAGAATTTTTCTCCCGTTCAATCCGGCCTGCGCCAGCCCTCATCTTCCTCCTGCCTTCAGAACCATGCGGTCCCGTCTTTCCCTTCTGACCATCTCCTTCGCCATGCTCTCCCTTCTTGCAGGCTGCGCAACTGCGCCCAGGGGGACGAACACTGATGCGGGGACGCAACAGGAAGTCACGAGTACCCGCCGTCACACGACCGCAGAACGCTTTGCAAAGACCACCGACAACGAACTCTACAACGAGAGGATCGCTCAGGTGTCAAGGGACATACGCGCCATCTGCACCTCGCCAGCAAACCGTCCTTACTATGCGAAGACGCCCTGCCTGCCCTCGGGCATGACGGAAGCTCACCTCAAGGACGGCTCGCGCATCACCCCGGAGGCGCGACGCGTCGCTGAGCGCGTCTTTGCAAGCCTGCACAAGCTCAACGAGGACACCCGCAGCCTGATGATCTCCTCGGGAGACGCCCACCTCATCAAGCTTGCGCGCCATTCCCGTGAAATGGTCGATCCAAAAATCTCCGCCCTGCAGTCCTCGCTTCTCAAGGGCGCCATGACCTGGGCCGAGTACAACCGCGCCCGTCTCGAGGTCTACGATGCAAGCAGGACGGGCGCTCCCGCCGAATGACACGCCATCAGGCTCAAGGTCAGGACATCCGCGCCCTGAATTCCTGTAGAATGCGTTGTTCGTGCGGGGATGGCGAAATTGGTAGACGCACCAGGTTTAGGTCCTGACGCCGTTGAGGCGTGTCGGTTCGAGTCCGATTCCCCGCACCAAGGATTAAAAAAGAAAAGGGAGACGCTTCCGAGTGTCTCCCTTTTCTTCATTCAGCCCGCCGCAGGGCAAATGGGGCGCGGCCGTGCGCACCCCTTCACAAGTCAGTGCTTGTGACCGCAACCGCAGCCGCAGCCGCAGGCGCCTTCCTCGTGATGATGGTGATGATGCTCTTTACCGTCATGATGATGGTGGTGCTCGCCGCAACCGCACTCATCTTCATGGTGGTGATGATGTTCGCCACAGCCGCAACCACACGCTTCCTCGTGGTGATGGTCATGACCGCCGCAACCGCAGCCGCATTCCTCTTCGGCATGATGGTGGTGATGGCCGCCACAGCCGCAGCCGCACTCTTCCTCGTCGTGGTGGTGCCCGCCGCAGCCACAGCCGCATTCCTCTTCGCCGTGATGGTGATGATGACCGCCGCAGCCGCAACCGCCGCCACAGCCGCAGCCGCCTGCATGACGCTCGATGCGGACGGGTTCGAAGGCCTCTTCGACCTCGGTGACCTCGAGACCGATCATGCCGAGCATCTTGGCGATGTTCGGGAGCGGCCGAACGGCGAAGCCCTCGGGAGCTTCGGCCACTTCGACGCCGCGGTTGATGAGGGCGCCGACGGCCTCCTGCATCGTGCGCAGGTCGCCCGTCACGTGAAGAACCTTTTCAACGGCGGGACGCACGACCCAGAACTGGCCTGCGTCGTCAACGAAAACGTCGTTGACGAAGAGCGGGCGCTTTTCCTCAACGGAGACGGCGATCACGCCTTCGGGCGTTTCAAAGGAGTCCTCCCAGGCCATGCGCTGGGCGGACGTGAGAACGAGCTGCTTGGCGCGGGCGAGAATGGGCTGGGCAGGGGCCGCTTCGGGCGGCAGGAGCTTGGTAAAAGTCGTCATTTTGAATTCCTGTGAGGCCGGCGCCTCGCGAAGCGACAGGCTTCGCCCTCAGGCGCCGACAAGTGTCTACCCATTTTAAGCAAAGAGAATCATTCGCGTGTAAGAAAACTTTGCGCCCGGCAAAGGCTATTCGACAGCAGCCGCCAGCGCATCGGAAAGACGGTCGACGGCAATGACCTCGAGGCCCTCGACGGGCGTTCTCGGCGCATTGGCGCGCGGAATCACGGCCTTTGCGAAGCCAAGCTTCGCCGCCTCACGAAGCCTTTCCTGACCTCTGGGCGCAGGCCTGATTTCTCCGGCGAGGCCCACTTCGCCGAAGACAACGAGACCGCGGCGCAGGGGCTTGTTTCGAATGCTCGAATAGATGGCGCACAAAAGCGCGAGGTCGGCCGCTGGCTCCGAGATCTTCACGCCGCCCACGGCGTTGACGAAGACGTCCTGATCAAAGCAGCCCACGCCCGCGTGGCGGTGCAGGACCGCAAGAAGCATGGCAAGGCGCTGCGAGTCCACGCCGAGGGCAAGCCTCCTCGGCGCGGGCAGGTGCGTGGCGTCGACGAGCGCCTGAATCTCAACGAGAAGCGGGCGAGTGCCCTCCTGCGTCACCAGCACGCTCGACCCGGGAATGTCGGACTTGTATTCGGAGAGGAAGATGGCCGACGGGTTCGTCACGCCGCGAAGACCGTGATCCGTCATGGCGAAGACGCCGAGCTCGTTCACGGCGCCGAAGCGGTTCTTGAAGGCGCGCACGAGACGGAAGTTCGAGTGCTGGTCGCCCTCGAAATAGAGCACCGTATCGACGATGTGCTCGAGAATTCGAGGACCGGCAAGAGAGCCGTCCTTGGTGACGTGACCGACGAAGATGAGGGTCGTACCCACGGTCTTGGCCATGCGCGTGAGTCTTGCGGCGCACTCGCGCACCTGAGAAACGGAACCCGGCGCGCTGTCAAGCAGGCTTGAGAAGATGGTCTGGATCGAGTCGATCACGACGTACTCGGGCTTGCGGCTAGAAATCACGCTCTCGATATGCTCGAGCTCGATTTCACTCATGAGGGTGAGGCCGCGGGGCTCGAGCTGAAGGCGCTGCGCCCTGAGCGCGATCTGCGTGGGGCTTTCCTCGCCCGAAACGTAAAGCGCCGAATGGCCGAGCTCGACGAGTCTGGCCATGACCTGCAGCAGAAGCGTCGACTTGCCGATGCCGGGGTCGCCGCCGATCAGGGCGACGCATCCCTTCACAAGCCCGCCTCCCATGACTCGGTCGAATTCGCCGAGTCCCGTCACGGTGCGGGGGATCTCCTCGATCGCCACGTCGGAGAGGTCCTGCAGGGAGCCCGTCGTGTCGACGAAGCCGCCTGCGGAGCGCGGGGAGCCCGCACCGTAGCGGGCGGCGGCGCCCTGCGACACCTTGAACTCCTGGAGCGTGTTCCAGGCCTTGCAGTGCGGGCACTGTCCCTGCCACTTGGCAGTCGTGCCGCCGCACTCATTGCAGACGAATTCGGTTCTGGTCTTGGTCGTGCGAGGTGCCATCGGTTGCCGTATGTCGGTTGTCAGTGCTTGATTTGAAGCGGAACGCGGCGTGCAAGCGCGCAGATGAGCTCATAGCCGATCGTGCCTGCAGCGGCCGCCACTCGGTTGACGGGCAGGTGCCTGCCCCAGAGCTCCACGCGGCTGCCGAGGCCTGCGGACGGGATGTCGGTGATGTCGATCTCGAGCATGTCCATCGAGACGGCGCCCACGAGCGGCGCGATGGCGCCCTCGACCCACGTGGGAGAGCCGTCGGGCATCGAACGTGGATAACCGTCCGCGTAGCCGCAGGCAACGATGCCCACGCGCGTGGGACGCTTGGCGATCCAGCGCGAGCCGTAGCCCACGGCCTCGCCCGGCGCAATCTCCTGAACGGCGATGATCTTCGCCGAGAGCGTCATGGCGGGAATGAGGCCGAGCTCCTCGGAGGAAATGTGGGAGTCAGGGCTCACGCCGTAAAGCGCAACGCCCGCACGCACGCCGTCACCTCCCACTTCGGGATGCCAGAGGATGGCAGCGGAGTTGGCCATGCAGGCCGCCGTGGCGGAATGCGCGAGCCTGCCCATGCGGGTGAGCTGCCGGGAGACCGATGCGGGCGCATCGCCGAGATAGCTCGGCTCGGCGTTGGCAAAGTGCGTGACGACGCCCATCACCTTCACGCCCGGAATGGACGTGAGGAGGTCGTAGATCGTGCCCACCTCGACGGGCAGGAAGCCCAGACGGTTCATGCCCGAGTTCACCTTGATGTGAACCTTCACCTCACGCAGCTGGAGACGCTTGAGAATGTCGATCTGCCACATGGAGTGGACGACCGTTTCGACGTCAAGGTCCTGAAGCGGCTCGATGTCCGTTTCATCGAAGAAGCCCTCCAGAAGCAGCACGCGCTTGTGCCAGCCCGCGCGGCGCGCGCGTTCGGCGTCGCACAGGTCGATGGTCGCAAAGCCGTCCGCATCGGCGAAGGCCTCGACGGCATTCTCAAGACCGTGGCCGTAGGCATTGGCCTTGACGACCGCCCAGAGGGTGCGATCGCCGACACTCTCACGAAGGCGGGCAAGATTGTGCTTCAGCGCCTGAATATCAATTTCAGCGTATATGGGACGGGGCACTCGAATACTCTTCTTTCATAAGTCAAGGGAACCCGCACGGGGCGTCTCGTGCAGAAACCCGTTAATGTTACTCGCCTGCGCCGCGATTCGTTCGAATTTCACAATTTGAAAGTGACTCGGCCCACCTCCCGCCTCTCCCCGTTCTCGGAAGGAATTTGCACCGAATGTTTACGTACGCCCTCAGGCAAGGTAGACTTAACGGATTGACCTCCAACCATTCAGGCTCATTCACAGGCTTTTATGAACCGCGGCTTCTATACCATCATGTGCGCGCAGTTCCTGTCGTCTCTGGCCGACAACGCACTGCTCATCGCTGCCATCGCCCTTCTGACGAGCATCAACGCTCCTGACTGGATGACGCCGCTCCTCAAGCTCTTTTTCGTGGTGAGCTACGTGTGCCTCGCCGCCTGGGTGGGCATCTTCGCAGACTCGATGCCCAAGGGCCGCGTCATGTTCCTGACGAACTTCGTCAAGGCGGTCGGCTGCCTGCTGATGCTCTTCGGCGGCCACCCACTTCTCGCCTACGCGATCGTGGGCGTGGGCGCTGCGGCCTACTCGCCCGCGAAGTACGGCATTCTCACCGAGCTTCTCCCGCCGCAGAAGCTCGTTGTCGCCAACGGCTGGATCGAGGGCCTCACGGTTGGTTCCATCATTCTCGGCGTTGTGCTCGGCGGTGTTCTCATCAAGCCTGAGATCGCACAGTCCATCCTCGATTTGTTCCATCTTGATGCTCTCGGCCTGTCGAGCTTTGCCGAGGCCGCCATCTTCGCAATCGCCTTCGTCTACCTCGCCGCCTCGGCCGTCAACCTCGCCATTCCCGACACGGGCGTGCGCTATCCCCCGCAGAAGTTCGACCCCGTCGACTCCATCAAGGGCTTCGTCAAGAGCTGCCGTCTTCTCTGGAGCGACCGTCTCGGTCAGATCTCCCTCTCCGTCACGACGCTCTTCTGGGGCGCAGGCGCAGTGCTTCAGTTCCTCGTTCTCAAATGGTGCGACCACGCGCTCGGCATGGATCTCTCTCAGGGTGCCGTCATGCAGGCCGTCGTGAGCCTCGGCATCGCCGTCGGCGCCTTCCTCGCCGCCGCCAAGGTTCCTCTCAAGAAGTCCCTCAACGTTCTGCCCATGGGCATCTGCATGGGCGTGCTCGTCGTGGGCGCCTCCTACTTCACGCGCGACATTGCGCCCGCAGGCGGCCTCTCGCTCTTCGGCTTCGAGCTTTCCTGGGCCGTCATGATCGCCGGCCTCATCATGATCCTCGTGGGCATCTGCGCGGGCTTCTTCGTCGTTCCGATGAACGCGCTCCTGCAACACCGCGGCCATGTCCTCATGAGCGCGGGACGCTCCATCGCCGTGCAGAACTTCAATGAGAACTCCTCCATCCTCGTGATGCTCGGCGTCTACTCCCTGCTCATCAAGGCCGACCTCTCGGTTCCCGCCACGATGATGATCTTCGGCGTCTTCGTGAGCATCTCCATGCTGCTCGTCATCCTCAAGCACCGCCGCAATCAGGCCGAGTACGACAGCACCCACCTGATCGGCGAAGGCACCCGCCACGTGACTGAAGAGCACTGATCAGCATCACCAAGGCACCCTCCCGAACGGGCCCTGCACGACAGCACGGGCACGTTTCCGTTCATGGCTCCCAGCCATGAAGCGCAAAAAGCCAAACGCCCTCTCCTCGCCAGCAAACAACACAGCAACCACCTGCCCCCCATCGAAAGCCCCCTCAAAGCCTTAGGAAACGCGAGTACAAGAAAAAGCGGACCGCCTCCACGTCGGGAGAACGGTCCGCCTGAAGACGTCAGGAGAAAGTTCCTGTCTTATACGGCGGCGGGAACTGCCTCGTCATCCTTTTCATCCTTGCCGAGATCATGGTTCACCATGGCTGCGACCGTGGAGTCGGACCAGACGTTGAGCGTCGTTTCGATCATATCGATGACGGCGTAGAAGGGCAGGATCACGCCCATGAGCATGATGGGCACGTTCATGCTTGCGAGAAGACTCGCCGAAAGGAAGAAGCAACCCATCGGAACGCCTGCGTTGCCCACGGCCGCGAGTGTCGAGATCAGGATCCAGGCGGCGAGCATCGGCAGCGTCACCTCGGCACCCGCATTCTGCATCAGGTAGACGACCGTAACGAGGATGAAGGCGGCGCAGCCGTTCATGTTGATCGTCGTGCAGATCGGCAGCACGAAGCGGGAGACGGGGCGAGCGACGCCCACGTTGTTTTCCGCGCAGGACATCGTGACGGGCAGCGTGCCGGCGGAGGACTTCGAGAAGAAGGCGACGGCAAGCGCAGGCGCCATGCCCTTGGCGACGCGGATCGGATTGACGCCGCGGGCAAGCATGAGAAGCGGAAGCACGACGAGCATCTGGACGAAGTTGGCGGCGAGAATGACGCCGAAGTAGGTGCCGAGACCGCCGATCTCAACGCCCTTGTTCATCTCGACGACAAGTGCAGAGATGAAGCCGAAGATGCCGATCGGAAGCACGCGGATGAGCCACTTCACGAGAATGAAGAGGACCTCCTGAGCGCCCGTGAAGAAGGCAAGCAGCACCTCCTGCGAGCGGCTGTCGCGCGGCAGGCGGGAGATTGCGATGCCGATGGCGGCGGAGACGAGCAGGACAGAGAGCACGTTCGCGGAGAGGAACGGCGCCAGGAAGTTGTCCGGAATCACGGACTGGATGTACTCGAGATAGGAGTGCTCCGCCACCTGCGGCGCGATGGCGCCCGCCGTCATGGCGACGTTGGCGGGAGACATGGCGACGTAGAGGACGGCGGCGAGCGTGGCCGCCAGAATCGTCGTGAAGAGCGTGTAGAAGATCGTGTGGCGGAAGATGCGACCAGACTCGCTCGAACGGGAGATCGAGGCGAGCGTCGCGATGATCGACACGGCGATGATCGGAATGCTGATGAACTTGAAGAGGCGAATGAAGATCGAGCTCACGAAGTCCGCGAATGCATGGATAGTCTCGCCGCCCCAGAGGCCGCTGCAGACGCCGAGCACGATCGCAACGAGATAGGCGGCCGCCATGGCGGTCTGGGAACCCTTGACGCGGGGCCTGGCTTCGTCGGGGGATTGAGTCATCTGGGAGTTTCCTTCTTGTTTTTGAAAAACTGCAGTGCTGCGGATCCGCAACAGTCTTTTCGAAGTGTATACCCGAGTAACTCGCTCAGGTATATCCGCACATCCTCATTTTGCGTCAACAAAAATCAGGCATACTTTCCCGGCCTGCAGCAGTAGCGAACCGATCCATCTAAGCACAACTGCCTAGTTCGACTCACCGTAATCCAAAGGCGTCTGCCCCGCAGGGTAACGCCGCCTTCTGACGACAACAGACGAAAAAGAGGCGGAAGACCGTGAGACCAGTCCTCCGCCTGTCAAAAGGCCTTCCGGAGAAAAAGGAAAAACCGGAAGGCATTCCAAGACAACTTGTTCCGTCTTCGCCCTTTTTCTCTCAGAGCCCAATGAGGCGCTCGGGATGGGAGTAGACGTTGGCGCGGCTGCGACGGCAGAAGGCCGCAAGCGTGATCCCGCACTCTCGTGCAAGTTCGACGGCGAGCGCCGTCGGTGCGGAGACGGCGAAGATGATCTCGACGCCGCACATGGCCGCCTTCTGAACCATTTCGTAGGAGGCTCTGGAGCTGATGACAAGCGCGCCGTCACGCCAGCCCCTGCGGGCACGAAGACCGAGCAGCTTGTCAAGCGCGACATGCCTGCCGACGTCTTCGGCGCCGCCCGCAAAGCTTCCGTCGGGACGAACCCAGACGGCGGCGTGGGTGCAGCCCGTGATGCCGCCGAGGCGCTCGACACGCTCCAGATAGCCGAGGGCGTCGGCATAGGCCGCCATCGGGAAGGTCTGCTCGTGCGGCACGACCCGCTTTTCGCGCACGGCCTCTCCAAGACTTTCGACGCCGCAGATGCCGCAACCCGTGCGGCCCGTCATCGAGCGGCGGCGGTCCTTGAGCTTCCAGAAGCATTCGGACGAAATCGTGAGGTCCACCTCGATGCCGCCGCGGCAGGCCTCGCGCACCTCGCAGGCATAGAGATGCGAGGCGTCGGGAATGATGCCCTCGGCAAGCGAGAAGCCGAGCGCGAATTCTTCGAGCATCGAGGGAGAGGCCATCATGACGGCGTGCGAGATGCCGTTGTAGACAAGCGCAACGGGAACCTCCTCTGCCACCCAGTCGAGCGCAGGCTCGTCTGCATTCATGCGAAAGACCTCGACCTCGCGGGCCCCCAGACGCTCGACGCCGCCCATGGAGACGGGCATGCAGGTCCCCGCCTCAATGGCGGTCGCAAGCGCGTGTTCGGCCTTGTTCAAATAAGCGCATCCCATGTTCATCTCCCGTGCGTTTCGTGCCAGCGGCGTCTCGTTGCGGAAATATTGATCCTCAGGCTTCCTTGCCCTCAACGGCGTTCTGATAGAAGAGCTCAAGCCCCGTCATGACGATCTGCTCGACGTCGGCGCAGAAGTTGAGCTCCTCTCCCGCGAAGATCGTCGGGAAGGCGGCATGACAGCCGGCGCAGACGTGCAGGCGGCGCGTTTCGTCGGTCTCGTCATGGATGTAGGAGAGGTCCGACACGGCCTGATCGCCGCAGACGGCGCAGCGGATGCGCTCGAAGCCCCAGTGTGCGCCGCAGCACGTGCACCAGAGCTGCTTGATGTGCCCGTTGAGCGGCGTGTCGGTCACGCTCGCGACGGCGGCGTCGGAGCCGCAGACGGGGCAGTGAAGCGGACGGTTGTGATGCGTCGTGTCGGTGCCCGTTCTGGCGATGCGGCGGCTGCCTTCGTCGGCCGCCTCGTCAAGGAAGACGCGAAGCGCGAGGCCGAGCACGGGAAGAAGGAAGATGTCAAGAAGGGCGTCCTCGCCCGCGTGCACCTCGACGGCATGGAGATACCCCATCGGATCGCGACCTGCGCTCTCAAGGAGCTCAGCCGACGCAAAGCGCGTCCAGTCGATGGCTCGGCAGGCTTCGAGCATGTCGCCCTCGATCTCGTCGTTGTCGAGAAGGGCCGCCGCGATGGCGTCGACCGTCTGCAGGAAGCGCTCCGAGTCAATCGTGACGGGACGGAGCGAGAGAAGCGTCTCCTTGCCCAGACGGGCGGCCTCGATCTCTTCGTCAGTCCACTCGGGAGCTTCAGCGGCAAGCTGTGCGCGCAGATCCGCCGCCTTGAGCAGCGCGGGCGCAAAGAGCGCGAGACGCGCGACGACGCTTTCGTCCTGGTGACCGGCGGCACGGGCAAGGGCCCTTTCGATCGACTTGCGGTTGAGCATGTGACTTTCCTTTTTTTCAAGGCACTCCGTGCCGTAAGCCCAGAATGCGCGTTTTCTGATTGTGGATTCGGCGCCGCTTCGGGCGTCCGGAAAGAGGTCTCCAAGTCTCTAGAGGCCTCTTTCCGGACGAGCCCCCTGCGGGGCCCGTCCGGGGGTCGTCGGCGTCGCAGAAGCACCGGCGGCTCTTTCGGAGAGTTCGGAAAAGCTTCCCCTTACTTTTCCTTGCCGTCCTTTTCAACGGTCACGTTCTTGCCAAGGGCGATTTCCTCATTCGCCCAGTAGCCCCAGTGGTAGACCGCGTCGGACTCGCTCACCTTGCCGTCGCCGAACATGATGCGGGCGGTGCCGCGATACGGCTGGAAGATGCCGGCGCCGAGATAGATGTGGGCGATGCCGACAAAGACGGTGAGGAAGAAGAACACGTCATGCACGAGGTGTGCAAGAAGCAGCGTTTCAGGGGCGAAGTCGACCTTGAGGCCGGAGCCGGTCGGGAAACCCGTGTTGAGCCAGAGCACGATGCCCGAGAGCGCGAGCATGATGCAGAAGAACAGCAGGGCGCCGTCGGCGAGACGCTGGGCGGACTTCACGTGGTGCTGCGGGGGCATGTGAACCTTGCCCGGCGCAAACAGATAGAACGGGAATTTCATGGCCCAGGTCACGTCGTCCTTGTCCCACTTGCCGAAGATGTCCTCCTTGAAGAGGTGCACGAAGCCGGCGGGCGACTTCAGCACGGCGAAGAGCGGAACGAGGATGAACGGAACCGCGAGGACGCGATGGAGCATGCGCATGGTCTGGGTGAACTCACCGCCCATAATGCCGCCGCCGAGGCTCGGAACGAACACGAACACGCCGGTGACCGCGAGCAGGATGCAGGCGACGGCGGCAACGCCGTGAGTCACGCGGGTGAGCAGAGAGTGACGCTGAATGTATCTGGTCATTCTGAGTCTCCTATTACTTGCCGGAGGCTTCTTTTTCAAGAAGCTCCTTGACTTCACGATCGGCGGTGGCGCGCTGTTCAGGCGTCCAGTGCTTCTTGGCTTCCTCGACGGTCACCTTTTCGCGGCGGTAGCCGGTGGCGGCGACGAAGGAAACGGCGAGGCCGGCGAGCACCGCAGCGGTGCCGACACCGGTCACCGTGCGCATGGCGTTCATCATGCCGATCATCTTGTTGGGCTTGGGATCGGTCGGGAGGCCATAGGCTTCGTGACCGAACTGGCAGACCTGCAGCACGTGCAGACCGCCCATCTCGTTGACGCCGTAGAGCTCGGCCTTGTCAAAGCCCTTCTTCTTGAGGAACTCGACTCGCTTCTGACCGAGCGCGATCATTTCGTCGCGCGGGCCGAACTTGAGCGCCTCAGGCTGGCAGGTCTTGACGCAGGCCGGGATGCCGCCCTCTTCGAGACGGTCGATGCAGAGCGTGCACTTGTCCACGCAGCCGTCCATCGGACGGAAGCGGGGCACGTCGAACGGGCAGGCGGACTGGCAGTACGTGCAGCCGTTGCACTTGTCCGTGTCGTACGCGACGACGCCGTTCTCCTTCTTGTAGAGGGCGCCGGACGAGCAGATCGCAACGCAGGCGGCGTCCGTGCAGTGGTAGCACGAGCGGCGGCCGATTGCGAAGTTGATCGGCTGGTACTTGTTGCCGGACTCCTTCTCGTCGAACGTCATCACGAGACGCGTGTCGCCGTTGAGGTCAGGCGGGTTCTGATACGTGCCCGAGAACTTGTTCTCGTTGAGGCCGAGCTTCGAGGGAAGCATGTTCCACTGCTTGCACGCAACCTGGCAGCCCTTGCAGCCGGTGCAGTGCGAAGAGTCGAACAGCATGGCGACTTCTTTAGTGTTTGCCATCATTCATCTCCATTGGCACGCCGTCAGGCTGCCTTCTCAAGGTTGACAAGGAACGCCTTGTATTCCGGAATGTACGAGTTCGGGTCACCGACGTTGGGAGTGAGGTCGTTCACGTTGTCGCCGGTGGCGAGCTTCGTCGCCCAGGAGAAGTGGTGCGGCATGCCGACCACGTGCGTGAGCTTGCCGTCGATCATCATCGGCTTCATGCGGATGGTGATCATGGCGTCGACCACGACGGAGCCTCGGTTGTTCCAGACTCGGACCTTGTCGCCCGGACGAATGCCCTTTTCCTTCGCAAGCTCTTCGGAAAGCTCGATGAAGTTGCTCGGGATGAGTTCGTTGAGCCACGGGATGTTGCGGGTCTGCGTGCCGGACTGCCAGTGCTCGACGACGGAGTAGGTCGTGACCACGTACGGGTAGTCCTTGATGCTGCCGCGGCGGACCGACGGGTCCTCCGTGAAGCGAGCGCACGGGTTGCCGCCTGCACCGTTGAGGAGGTTCTTCACCGGAGCCTCATGCGGTTCGAAGTGCTCGGGCAGCGGACCGTCGGCCATCGAGTAGGCGAAGAGACGGGCGTTCTGCTCCCAGGTCATGAAGAAGGCGTTGTCGTCGGGGGCCTTGGCCGTGACGAAGTCGCCCACGTCGTTCTGGAGCCACTTCTTGCCGTCCCATTCGACGAGCACGCGCTTCGGATCCCAGGGCTTGCCCTTCGGGTCGGCGGAGCAGCGGTTGTAGAGGATGCGGCGGTTGGCGGGCCAGGCGAAGGACCAGCCGGGGAAGAGACCGAGACCGGTCGGGTCTTCCTTCGAGCGGTTTGTCATCGGCTGCTTCATCGGGTCGAGCTTCTGGGACTCGTTGTTGTAGTAGCCCGAGAAGATCCACATGCCGCAAGCGGTCGTGCCGTCAGCCTGAAGCTGGCCGTAGCCCTTGAGGAGCTTGCCGTCGCCGACCGTGTAGCCGTTGAGGGCCCAGCAGAGGGCGCGCAGATCGGGCTTGCCGTCGATCGTGTAGTCGAAGTTCGTCTTCAGGATCTGATCCGGGCAGGCGCCGCCTTCCTTCTTGTAGAGCTCGACGATGTTCTTCCAGAGAAGCATCATCATCTCGAAGTCGGAACGGCATTCTCCCGGCGGCTCGATGGCCTTTTCACGCCACTGGATCCACCGACCGGAGTTGTTGATGGAGCCGATTTTTTCATAGATGAGCGCGGCGGGAAGGAAGTAGACCTCGGTCTTGACGTCCTCGGGCTTCATGTCCGGAGCTTCCCAGAAGGTCGAGGTCTCCGTCTGGAACCAGTCGGCGACGACGAGCCAGTCGAGGTTGGCCATCGAGTGGCGGGCGTGCTTGCCGTTCGGGGTGGAATGCATCGGATTCATGCCCCAGCAGAAGTAGCCCTTGATCTTGTTGTCGCGCATGTCGTTGAACGACATGATCGTGGAGTAGTCGCCGTAGTCGAGCTTCGGGCTGATCTTCGGCAGCAGGTCGTAGCAGTAGTCGTTCTCGACCGTGGCGTTGGCGCCGAACCATTCGCGAAGCTGGGAGATCCAGAACTTCGGCTTGTTGGCATAGTAGCCCGCGGCGTACGTTTCCTTCGAAAGATAGTCGGCGAGCTTCGGGTGAGCCTTGCCGGTCGGCCAGGAGAGATAGGCGGGAGCCTGATGCGAGCTTGCGCCGACGTCGGTCGAACCCTGAACGTTCGGTTCGCCGCGAAGGGCGTTGATGCCGCCGCCCGCTATGCCGATGTTGCCGAGCAGAAGCTGGATGACGCACATGGCGCGGCAGTTCTGGGAGCCGTAGGTGTGCTGCGTCTGACCGAGGGCGTAGAGGATGGAGCCCGCCTTGTCGGGACGGCCGGTGGAGGCGAAGACCTCCCAGACCTTCTTCATGACGTCGGGATCCATGCCGGTGACGCGCGTGACGAGCTCGGGCGTGTAGCGGGCATAGTGACGCTTCATGACGTTGAGGACGCAGTTCGGATCCTGAAGGGTCATGTCGCGCTTGAGGACCTTGAGGTCAGGCGTCTTGAACTTCGGCGTGCCCGGACGGTTGACCCAGGCGAAGGCGGAGCCTTCGGAAGTGTCCCAGACGGCCTTGTGATCGACGTCGTAGCCCCAGGTTTCATTGTCGTAGCGCTTCGTTTCCGGATCCCAGCCGGAAAAGAGGCCGTGATCGACGTCGAACTTGAAGTCGGGACGCAGCAGGCAGGCGGCGTTCGTGTAGTGCAGGACGTATTCCTTCTGGAAAAGGTCGTTCTGCAGGATGTAGTTGATCAGGCCGCCGTAGAAGGCAAGGTCGGAGCCCGGACGGATGCGGGCGTAGATGTCGGCGCGGGCGGCCGAACGGGAGTAGCGCGGATCGACCACGATCCACGTGGCGCCCTTGTCTTGGGCGCGCTCGACCCAGCGGGAGGAGAGCGGATGGTTTTCGACGTTGTTCGAACCGATCGACATGATGACGTCGGAGTTGGCGAAGTCGCACCAGTGGCTCGTCATGGAGCCGCGGCCGAACGACGGCGCAAGACCGGAAACGGTCGAAGAGTGACAGACGCGGGTCTGGTTGTCGATGGCGAGGACGCCGAGGCTGCGCGCGAACTTCTGCACGAGCCAGCCTTCCTCGTTGTTAAGCTGGGCGGCGCCTAGGCTGGCGATGCCGTCGCAGCGATTGACCGTCACGTCGCCTTCCTTCTCGACGAAGGTGGCGTCGCGAGTCTTCTTGACGTGCCTGGCAATTTCAAGAGCGGCCTGATCCCAGGAAAGACGCTCCCAGGTCTTGCTGCCCGGACGGCGAACCATCGGATAGAGCACGCGGTCCGGATGAAGCTGGGCGCGGCGATCCTTCGTCACGATGTTGCGAAGGCCCCACATGGCGGCGCCCTTCGGGCACAGGCCACCAAGGTTGACCGGATGATCCGGGTCGCCTTCAAGATTGATGAGTTCGCCGTTTCGCGTCGAGCAGATCGTGCCGCAGCCGCCTGAGCAGTAGCAGCAGATGTTCGTCGTTTCATTCACGCTGGTGAGCTTGTAGGGCTTCTTGGAGCCGCCGGCCGCATGGGCAGCCGCGCCGGCAAGACCGGACGCAGCACCGCCGCCGAGAAGCAAACCACGCTTGAGAAAACTTCTGCGAGATACTTCCATGGGGGATCCTTCTTGGAAAGTTGTTGTTCTTGCCGTCGCATGAGCGATGCACCGAATCAGGGGCGGCGCATCGCGGCGGTGATTTTCGTCATGACAGAGGGGGACTCCGTCGACACAGAGAGTCTGCCCTCATGTCGAATTCATGACAACCCTACTCTCGCAGTAGTTTTCAACCAAAAGCCCCCTCCCTTAGCTTTAATACACCTACCACCTGAGAGGTACTTCTGACGAAGGGTCTTCAACGGGAAACTCATTTCTGCAGGAGAGCCCCGCTATTCACAATGAAAATAGCGAGTTGTCCAAAGATCACATGGCCGGCATACCGCATTCACGGTATTCTCAGGTTTTCAAGTCCGCCTGCCCGAAGCGTTTGCGGAAAACGCCACTGCGCCCTTCTCTTTTTTTTGCTATTCTTTTGCCTACGGGTTTACCCGAGACCTGCAAAGGGCGAACGACGCCCAACCTTCAAAGACTGTCTTCAGCTCGAAACCACACCATGCTCAACAGCGGACACGGTCATCAGACCCTCGGCAAATTTCTTTCGCGCTGCCTTCGCGGCGCGGCGGGCATTGCCGCCGGCATCGGCCTTGCAGCGGCAGCCACATCGGCCCTTGCCGCCGACGCGCACTGCGACGTGGTCGTGATCGGTGCGGGCGGCTCAGGTCTCACGTCGGCGCTCTCCGCAGCCGAAGCGGGCGCGAAGGTAATCGTCGTCGAGAAGATGCCCTTCATTGGAGGCAACACCGTTCTTGCCACGGGCTTCATGCTCGGCGTCCCGAAGGGCGAACCCCGCGAGCTCGAGCTGCTCGAGAGCGACATGATCCGCAAGGGCGGCCGCACGACCGATCAGGCCCTTCTCACACGCATCGTCTCCGGCTCGGGCGAAGCCGTTGAATGGCTTCGCAGCTACGGCGCCGAACTCGAGCCCCTCTGCATCACCCGCGACGACAGCCTTCAGACGGCCTGCAACCTCAATGAGGACGGCACGGTTTCCAAGCGCGGCATCCAGCCCAAGCGCGGCCTCATCGGGCCCGAAATCATCAACGCCCTTCTGCACGGGATCGAATCCCACGGTGTGCCCATCCGCACCCGCACCGCCGTCAAGAGAATCACAACCGACGCCGAGGGCCGCGTCAACGGCGTCGTCGTCCTCAACACGAAGGGCAGGGAGTACAGGATTGATGCGCCCGCCGTGGTCATCGCAACGGGCGGCTTCAGCGCAAACGAGGCGATGGTCTCCCGTTTCGCACGCCACACGCAGGGCCTTCAGTCCACCAACTCCCCCGCCGCCACGGGCGACGGCATCCTTCTTGCCGAGAACATGGGGGCCCGAACAGTCGACATGCACGCCGTGACGGTTCATCCGACCACGCTTCCTTTTTCCGGTCTCATCCTGCCTCATCAGGTGCGCGTCAACGGCGCGATCCTCGTCAACGACAAGGGCGAACGCTTCGCCGACGAGCTTTCCGAAAAACTGGCGGAGCAGATCCGCGACAAGAACAGCGGCCGCGCCTGGCTCATCTTCGATCAGGCGATGATCGACGACATGCCAGTTCTCAAGAGCTACGCCCGCTCGGGCTACTTCATTCGCGGCACGTCCGACCTTGAACTCGCCCGAGGCATCCGCGTGCCTCCCGAAAAGTTCCACGAAACCCTCGTGCGCTACCGTAGCATGGTCGACCGTCAGGAGGACACGGACTTCGGCCGTCCCCAGCTCCTGAGCCGCCTCGACAGCTCCCCGCTCTACGCCGTGAGCGTGCGCCCCGGCATTCACACGACACTCGGCGGCCTCAAGATCGACCCGCGCGCCCGCGTCCTGAGCGACAAGGGCCCCATTGCCGGGCTCTATGCAGCGGGCGAAGTGACGGGCGGCGTCCTCGGCGCCAGACGCCTTGAGGGCGCAGGTCTTACCGCAGCCATCGTCTACGGCCGCATCGCGGGCACCGAAGCCGCAGACTGGGCAAAGCTGCGCGCGAAGACGAAGCCTGCGACTGGAACGGGCGGCTGAGGACCACTCCGTCGCTAGACGACGCAACCTGACGCGGCTTCCGTCATAATGGTTCCACAGAACCCACGGAGGCCCTTCCTTTGCCAAAGCTTCGCATCTTTCACTCGGCCGACTGGCACATCGGCAAGGGACTCGGAACGATCGACCGCACGGACGACTTCCGGGTCTTCATCCGCGACTTTCTCGAACTCGTCGAGAAGCGCAGGCCCGATGTCATTCTTCTAGCGGGCGACATCTTCGACACGTCCATGCCCGCAAACAGTGCCCAGCGCCTCTATTACGACATGATCCGCGCCCTCTCGGGCACGTCGGTCATGGCCACCGTCATCACGGCGGGCAACCACGACTCACAGCGCTTTCTCGAAGCCCCCAGGGCACTTCTCGAAACGATGAACTGCTTTGTCGCGGGCGAGTCGCCCGAAAGTCAGGCGTTCGTTCTCCGAGACGATGCGGGCGAGCCCCTCCTTGCCGTCGCGGCCGTTCCCTTCCTGCGCGAGGGCGACGTAAGAGGCGGCTCAATCGACGACACGGACGCCACGAGGGCCGCCAGATTCGAGTCGGGCGTCAGGAAGCACTACGATACCGTTAACGGCTTTCTGGACGAGGCGCTCGACGGCGCACGAGTACCCCGAATCGCCATGGGGCACCTGTTCGTGACGGGATCGCGCCTGCGACCCGACGACGACCCGACGACACCGAACGAGAGTGCCTACGTGGGCTCTCTTCGCAACGTCACGGCCGACGCCTTCGGCACGGACTGGGACTACGTCGCCCTCGGACACATTCACAACAGCCAGACGGTCAAGGCACAGATTCCCATGCGCTACAGCGGCTCTCCCGTCTCGCTTTCCTACTCGCACATCCCGTACCGCCATCACATCGTCGAGCTCACCTTCGATGAAACGGGCGGCATGACCTTCGAGGAACTTCCCGTCAGGCAGCCCCGTGAATTCGTTCGTGTCAGCGGCACGTTCGAGGAGCTTCGCGCAGACATTGCCGAGGCCGGCGCAACACATGAAAAGCCCTTCGTCGAAGCGACGCTCACGTCGGACGAATGCGTGCCCGACCTTGCGGGCGAACTCACCGCCTGGGGCGAGGCGCACGGCGTCATCGTCACCGCCGTACGCAACCAGCAGGCCGCACGCAAATACGAAGAGGACGAGCTCAATGCGCCGTCCCTCGACGACCTGACGCCCGAATCCGTCTTCAAGTCCTTTCTTGAGGAGCGCTTTGAAACGCGCGAAGGCGCAGACGACGCCTATCGCAAGCTCATGCCGCTTCTCGACGAAGCGGTCGAGGAGGTGCGCATCGAGACGCGCCCCGCCATCGAAAGCGCCGACACACCCAACCAAGAGAAGAACACCGCCGAGGAGGTTCCGGCATGAGGCTCCTGCAACTCCGGTTCACGAACATCAACTCACTTGCGGGCACCTGGGAGATCGACTTCACGAACGCCGACTTCAGGCGCAGTCCGCTTTTTGCCATCATCGGCCCGACGGGCAGCGGCAAGTCGACGATTCTCGACGCCGTCTCGCTCGCGCTTTATGCCACGACGCCCCGCATGACGGACACACACGTCAAGTTCGAGGGACCCGACGCCTGCCCCGTCATGACGAAGGGGGAAGGCGCGGCCAGCGCCGCCGTTCGATTCGAGGCGGACGGCCGCGCGTACCTGTCGCGATGGAGCCGGCGCACGAAGCGTACGGGCAGGCTTTCCGAAGACGAAGTCGAGCTTGTGGCCTTCGCAAGCCCCGAAGACAGGACGGGACGCGTCATCGCCAGTCAGAAGCGCCTGTGGGAAAGCGAGATCCAGCGCATCACGCGCATGTCCTTCCCGATCTTCACCCGCTCGGTGCTGCTTGCGCAGGGCGCCTTCTCCAACTTCCTCAAGGCTGCCGACGACGAGCGTGCAAATCTCCTCGAAAAGATCACGGGGACGGATCTTTATTCGGCCGTCAGCATGAAGATCTTCGAGAAAAACCGAAGCGCCCGCGACAGTCTTGACATGGCCGTCGCCAGACTCGAGGGCATGCAGATTCTCTCCGACGAGGATCGTCGGGCGCTGGAACAAACGGTGACCGAGCTCTCGCTCAAGGTGCCCGCCATGGAAAAAGCCTCGAAAGAGCTGGACGAAGCACTGCGCTGGCGCAGGGGACTCGACAGACTGACCTGCGACCTTGCAGACCGCGTCGGGGTCGAAGCCGCCGCAAAGGCGGCCGAGGCTGCCTTCGAGCCCGAGCTCAGGAAGGCCGAACGCGCCGAGCAGGCCGCAAAGCCTGTCGAGCGCCATGAAGAGCTTCTCAAGACCGAGGTTCTGTTCACACGCAACAAGTCCGAACTGGCCGAAGCGGAATCTCAGCTTGAAGCGGTACGCACTGCCCTCCCTGATCTGGAAGCTACCCTGAAGACCGCCGCGACGGCGGAGCGAGGAGCCGCAGCCACCAGAGACGGCTTCATGCCCGAATACCGCCGCATGCTCGAGGCTGACGAAGGCATCAGACGACTCTCTCATCAGGCGTCAACCGCACAAAAGACTGCCGAAGCAGCCTTCGAGGCTGAGAAGACCGCATGCGCGGACCTCGAAACAGCAGCCGCCCGACAAATGAAGGCCGCCGATGAGTCCGCCCGCCTGCAGGAACGCATGACCACCACTTCTGCCGATGCACAGCTCGAGACTCCGCTTGCGCTTCTGAAGCAGTCTGCCGCTGCGATTGAAGCGCTCTCCACCCGCCTGCGGCAGGAGGAGCAGAATGCCGACACCCTCGTGGGACGTCTTGAGCTCGGCCGCGTCAAGACGGCGTCATTCGAAGCAGAGGTGAAGGCCGCCGTCGAAGCCCATGCCGCGTGTCAGACCACTCTGGAACAGGCTCGCAAGACCCTTGCCGCCATGCAGGCAAAGAGCTCCTACGAAGCCACACTGCTTCGCATGAAGACTCTGACCGAAGAGATGGCACTCGCACGCCACGTCGAGACGCTCCTTCAGCAGAAGGCCACGATTGAGGCTAGCACGGCACGCATGGCCGCATCGGCCGACCCCATCTGGTGGGAGGCCTCGGGTGCTCCCGAAATGCAGGGGCTTCTGCACCGTCTCGAAGAGCGCCTTGATGCCATCGAGAAGCGCCATCCGGGACTTTGCACCGTGCTGTCGACACCTGACAACACGCACCTCAAGTCTCTCAGTGAAGAACGAAACGCACTGGACAAGTGGACGAGCGATCTTGCAGAAGGCGAGCGCGCCTGCCGTGCCGCAGAGCTCAAGGAGCGCGAGGCGCTGGAAAACAAAAGCCTATCCGCAGAAAGGTTCCGGAAGGCGCAGGCTCTTCTCGAAAAACTTGAGGGAGAGCTCAGGCATACCCGCGAGAACCGTGACGCCGCCTCCAAGGCTTTGGAGGCTGAAAAGACGCATGCTCAGGAACTTCGCTCACAGCTTCCTGACAGCGACGCCGAACTCGATCTCCCCGCGCTCTGCACCGCGCTCGAAGCCCGCGTTGCAAACCGAAGGAAGCTCGAAGCTCAGGCAAGCCAGGCTGCCGACGCACTCACCCGCGCCGACCGTACGCTTGCCGTTTGTCAGTCCGATGCCGCCAGGGCAACACAAGCGAAGAACACCGCGGAGGCAGCGTGCGGCGCAGCGAAGAAGGCATGCACCGACGCTGTCGCTCTGAGAGCGGAAGCCTTCGGAGAACGCAATCCCGAAGCAGAGCTCACCGCTCACGATCGGGCCCTCAACGAGGCCCGCGCCCGCCTGCACGTCGCGCAAGACGCTCTCTCAAAGGCGCAGGCAAACGAAAGGGAAGGCACTGCCCGTGCCGAAACGCTCAGAAAAACCTCGGCGGATCTGGACGCCCAGATCACAGAGAAGCGCACTGCTCTTGCCAAGGCACTTGAGGATGCAGATTTTGAAACGATCGACGAAGCCAGAGGCGCCGCTCTGCCGGCTGAGACGATCAGAGCTTGCAGAACGCAAATGCAAAAGCTCGTCGAAGAGCGCGTGCGTCTTTCCGGCGAGGTCGCGCAGCTTGATAGACAGGTGAAGGAAGAATCCGCCAAGTCTCTGACAACAGAGACGGCCGAAGCGCTTGCGCCCAAGGCGGCGAATGCCGCCACCAAGCTCCTTGCAGGCAGGGATGAACTGAGCGCAGCGAAAAAGTCGATGGCCGAGGATGACCGTCGTAGACTTGAAGCCGACGACGCACGCAGGGAAATCGAACGGCTTCGTGAACTTGCCGGTCAGTGGGAGCAGCTCAACATGCTGCTCGGCAGCCATGACGGCAAGAAGTTCAGGGCGGCCGCCCAGAAGATCACGTTCCGCATCCTCCTCAAGCTCGCCAACGAGGCCATGAAGACCATGTCGCCCCGCTACCAGCTCAGGACGGGCGGGCCCTCGGGACTTTCTCTCGACGTCATCGACCACGAGATGGGAAGTCAGGTGCGCACCTCCCAGAACCTCTCCGGTGGCGAAAGCTTCATGGTGAGTCTGGCGCTTGCCCTCGGGCTCTCACGCATGGGCGGCCGAAATCTGAGGGTCGACACACTGTTCCTCGACGAAGGCTTCGGCACTCTCGACGAGGACACGCTCAACAAAGCGCTTTACGCCCTCGAGACGCTCCAGAAGTCGAGCGGCAAGCTCATCGGCATCATCTCCCATGTCAAGAGCATTCGTGAACGCATTGATGCGCAGATCGTCGTGACGAAGCGTCCCGGAAGCGGCAGAAGCACGCTGTCAGGACCTGGAGTCACGAAAATTGACGCAGAATAGCTGTACAGTTCCACAACAAGCTCAAAAGAAAGCGAAGCCCTGCAGGATCACCCCCGCAGGGCTTCTTCAAGTCAGGTGAGAAAACACTCAGCGTGTAAAGTCAACGTCCTTCACCAACTCGGACACTCCCAAGTATTCGGCAAGCGCCCTGACGTCAGGGCAAAGCACGGCAGGCTTCGAGGCGATGAGGTCCTGAAGCGTCGATGCGCCGTAAGTCATGGCCGCAGCATCGCAGCCGTAGCGGTGCGCCATGATCACGTCGTGGGTCGTATCGCCGATCATGACCGTTCGTTCGGCAGGAACATCAAGCTCAATGCCGATCTTCTCGAGCATCTCGGCATTGGGCTTGGGAAGACATTCGGACGCCGTCTGCGTCGTCATGAAGAAGCCTTCCAATCCCGTACGCTCGAATACGCGCCGAAGGCCTTCACGACTCTTGCCCGTTGCAACCGCCGTCCTGAGGCCTCTTGCATGAAGTCCAACGATCAACTCGCGCATGCCGGGGAAGAGGATCACGTCCGCCTCGTGCGGGATGTACCACGCGCGGTAGATTTCACCGAACCTCAGGTGCTCGGACTCGGGACAGTCAGGCACGACCTTGAGGATGGCGCCTCGCCAGTCGAGGCCGATCACGCCACAGGCGTCCTGAAAGGACGGCACGGGATAGCCCATTTCGCGCGCGGCATGCTGGATGCCCTTCGCGATGAGAGCCGTCGTGTCCATGACGGTGCCGTCCCAGTCAAAGACAAAAAGATCGTACTTGGGTGCAAAGCCCGTCATGTCAGCGGCCTCCCTTCTTATCAAGAACCTTTAGAAGCGCAGCACAGTCCTCAGGCATCGGCGCCTGAATGTCGAGCTGCTCGCCCGTCACGGGATGCGTGAAGCGCAGGCGGGCGGCGTGCAGAAACATGCGCTTGAGAGGCGCACCGAGCAGGCCTCGCGACACCTCCCTGTTGAAGTCGAAGTCCCCGTACTTGTCGTCACCCACGAGCGGGAAGCCCTGGGAGAGCGCATGGACGCGAATCTGGTGCGTGCGCCCCGTCTTGAGCTCCGCATCAAGATAGCTGACGGAGCCGTAGCGCTTCAGAAGCGTGAAGATCGTGTGGGCGGGAACTCCCTCGACCTGATCGACGCGCACGCGACGCTCGCCCGAGGGCAACAGATAGCGCACGAGCGGAAGCTTCACGTGCTGGCGGTCGTTGACCCAGTCGCCCTTGACGAGCAGGCGGTAGTGCTTCTCAATGCCGCCGCTCTCCTTCATCATGTCGTGAAGGCGCACGAGTGCCTTGCGGCTTCGACAGACGATGATGGCGCCGGAGGTCTCGCGGTCGAGCCTGTGGGCAAGCTCAAGAAAGGGTTCGTCGGGACGCGAGGCGCGCAGGCGCTCGATGAGACCGTGCGAAATGCCCGAGCCGCCGTGGGCGGCAATGCCCGAAGGCTTGTTGACGATGAGAAGATGTCTGTCCTCGTACAGGACGGGAACCGTCCCTTCAGCAAGGGGCACGGCCGCAGGCCTGCCTGCGGGCTTCTGAGAAATCCTGATCGGAGGCACGCGCAGCAGGTCGCCCTCGACGAGCTTCGTCTCCGCCTTGACGCGCGCCTTGTTGACGCGCACCTCACCAGCCCTGATGATGCGGTAGATGTGGCTTTTGGGCACGCCCTTGGCAACGCGTGCAAGATAGTTGTCGACACGCTGGCCGTCCGCATCCGGGCCGACCGCAATCCAGTTGACGCCGTCAGTACGCAAAGACGTGATCCCGGACGAAGGCAGGATGGAAATTTCCGCTTTGTTTTCTCCACTCATCGTTTATACTTGTCGGCTATGATCGTTTGAACCACCGTCCGCTCGACGGCTTCAGGCGGTCAGGTTTCAGACGTGACGAGGCTTGAAAGCGCCCCGTCAGGCATTGATGCGGCCCGAAGCCGCGTCATGACGCGCATTCTCTCACGTTTTCATCGATTTTTGTGTCCGCCGCCCCACTGGCGAAGCGTCGGGCTAAAACCCATTTTGTTCAACAGGCGTCCCGGTACCCGGCGTACCGAGCCCTCGCCAAGGCGTCCGCGCCGTCCGACAGGACCTCCGCGATGCGCCGCACCGTTCTCGAAACGGCTCCCCGACATTAGGCTCGCAGCCCCGGCAAAGCCGTGAGGCCAGCTTGAGCGCTTGTCCGCCCCCTTTGCGGCGGTCGTGTCCGGAACCGAAGCGAGACGAGCGGAGAAGCATCGCGACCGGTCCGCCGGCCGAGCAGCCCGCGCCTGCGACGGCTCCTGCCGAGAGAGGGATGCAGGCGGCATCAGGGCGACAATCCCCGATGCCGTTGCCTTTGAAGCTGAAATTCACTTGTCTGCCGCTCCGGGCTGTCAGCCCGGCCTGAGCGGACCCCGGACCGGGAAATTCGAGGGAGGTCCCTCTTTCCCGCCGCGCAGCACGCACTGGCGCAGCTCCCCCGTCTTCCCTTCGGGTGTTGAGCGCGCCGCGTAGAGTCATCTGCGCCCGAAGCCTCCGACGGGTCTGAAAAATGCTCCGGCCGCGCTTATCAGCGTATGCACCGGCGGGCTTTTCCTCGTGCTCCGCACGATGGAGAAGGCTCGGAATGCTGTGAGGGATTGAGCCCGTTCGAACGCTCCCGCGTCCGCTCGTGAAGACTCTCCCCAGTTGCCCCGATCGGGGCAGACACAGCGCCGTTGACGCACCCGACAGCAACCAGGATGGCCGGCCGCAGGGCTCCAAAAGGTGCGTCACACGCACCATGGGAGCACGCGTGCCGTCGGCGCCGAAACGCGCGGAAGACGCCACCCGTGCCGACCTCAACGAGGTCCGGCATGACGGGCCTGCGTCCTTCGATGCGGCTGAGGCGCGCTTGCCGTTGCCCGCAGCGAATGCAGGGACAGGCGCCATTTCACTTCAAGGCACGCCAAAGTCCGCCCGCGTCAGTGGCGGCCGGAGTGCAATGCCATGAAGCGCATGCTTTTCAATGCCACGCACGCGGAAGAAACCCGCGTCGGCATCGTCGATGGACAGAAGCTCATCGACATCGACATCGAGACCGTGGGCCGCGAAGCCCGCAAGTCCAACATCTACAAGGGCGTCGTGACCCGCATCGAGCCCAGCCTCGAAGCCTGCTTCGTCAACTACGGCGAAGAGCGCCACGGCTTCCTTCCCTTCAAGGAAATCTCCCGCGCCTACTTCAAGGAAGGCGTCGACGTCCGTTCGGCCTCCATCCGCGAAGCCATCACGGAAGGTCAGGAACTGATCGTTCAGGTCGAAAAGGAAGAGCGCGGCAACAAGGGCGCCGCCCTCACGACCTTCATCAGCCTTGCCGGCCGCTATCTCGTCCTCATGCCGAACAATCCGCGCGGTGGCGGCGTCTCCCGCCGCATTGAAGGCGAGGAACGTCAGGAACTGCGCGAGGCCATGGAAAAGCTCGACCTGCCTGGCGGCATGTCCACCATCGCCCGCACGGCCGGCATCGGCCGTACGACCGAAGAGCTCCAGTGGGACCTCAACTACCTCCTCAAGCTCTGGGAGGCCATCTCCGAAGCCGCTGCGCCGCAGTATGAGCTCGTGCGCGAGGAAAACGGCCGCCGCACCACGCAGCTCGTCAAGACGAGCGTCGTCGAAGGCCGCCCGCTTCGCCGCGCCAATCCGCCGCCCTTCCTGATTGTTGAGGAATCCAACCTCGTCGTGCGCGCCATCCGCGACTACTTCCAGCCCGACATCGGCGAAGTGCTCGTCGACACGGACGAGATCTATGAACAGGCCCGCCAGTTCATGTCGCACGTCATGCCCGACATGGTCGGCCGCGTCAAGCGCTACCGTGAGGACATTCCGCTCTTCACGCGCTTCCAGATCGAACACCAGATCGAAACGGCCTACTCCCGCACGGTCCCGCTGCCCTCCGGCGGCGCGATCGTGATCGACCATACGGAAGCCCTCGTCGCCGTCGACGTCAACTCCGCACGCGCCACGCGCGGCGCCGACATCGAGGAGACGGCCTTCCGCACCAACTGCGAGGCTGCCGACGAAGTGGCCCGCCAGATGCGCCTGCGCGACCTTGGCGGCCTCATCGTGATCGACTTTATCGACATGGCCGACACGAAGAACCAGCGCGCCGTCGAGCAGCGTCTCAAGGACGCCCTCAAGTACGACCGCGCCCGCGTCCAAATGGCCAAGATCAGCCGCTTCGGCCTGATGGAGCTCTCCCGCCAACGCCTGCGTCCTGCCCTTTCCGAAGGCAGCCACGTCACCTGCCCGCGCTGCAACGGCGTCGGCGTGATCCGCGACACGGAAAGCTGCGCCCTGCAGGTCCTGCGCATCCTTCAGGAAGAGGCCATGAAGGAAGGCACGGGCGCCGTGCACGCGCAGGTTCCCGTCGACGTCGCCACCTTCCTCCTCAACGAGAAGCGCAACGACATCACGAAGCTTGAGGCACGCCACCGCGTGCCCATCGTGCTCATCCCGAACACCAAGCTCGAGACGCCGCACTACCACATCGAGCGCCTGCGTCAGGACGACGAGCGCCTCGAAGACACGACGCCGAGTTTCAACCGCGCCGAGGACGTCGCCCAGGTTGCCGACGATCCGTACGCCCTGAAGAGCCAGGAGGACAAGCCCCAGCGTCCGAAGCAGGTTCCCGTCATCAAGAACGTACTCCCGCGCGATCCCGCTCCCGTGCATCCGCAAAAGGCCGAGGAAGCCAAGGCCGAGGCCGGCAAGTCCGCCCAGCTCCAGCCCGTCACGCAGGAAAAGGGCCTCTTCTCTCGCATCATGAGCTTCCTCTTCGGCAGCAAGGATGAAAAGAAGGAAGAGGAAAAGAAGGTCGAGGAAAACAAGACCGAAGGCAAGGAAAAGTCCAAGGACGCCGGCCGCGAAGACCGCCGTCGCCGCGGTGGCCGCCGCGACTCCCGTCGTGACGCCTCCTCCCGCACCCGCCGCACGGAACGCACCGAGGAAAAGGCCGACAAGACTGAAAAGCCCGAAGAGCGCATCGAAGAGAAGAAGCGCCGCGAGCGTCCCGCCCGCCGTCCGGTCGCCGAGGCCGCCCCGCAGGCTCAGGACGCCCGTGACGAATCCGTCGAAAAGGCCGAGGGCGAACGCACCCAGCGCCGCCGCTCCCGCCGCCGTCGTCCTGCCGAAGCCGAAGCTCAGGCCGCACAGCCCGAAGCCCTTCAGACCATTGTCTCCGAAGCCCAGGAGGTCGCCCCCGCCGCTCAGGCTGAAGTCGCTCCCGAGGTGAAGGAAGAGGTCAAGACCGAAGTCAAGGCCGCCCCCGTTGTCGAGATGCCCGCCGAAGCGGTGACCAAGGAACCGAAGGCCGACGAAGCTGAAGCCGTTCGTCCCGAAGGCGAGGAAGCCGTCGACGAAGCTCAGGGCGAAACCCGCCGCCGTCGTCCGCGCCGCCGTCGTCGCAGCGGCAAGGCCGCAGGCGAGACTGCCGAAGGCGCCGCCGAAACGACCGCCGATGCCGCTCCCGAAGCTGCCGTCGAGGCTCCTGACGAAGTGAAGGCCGAGGAACAGGCGCAGGCCAAGCCTGAAGCTCAGGTCGAGTCCCGGCCCGCCGAAGACCTCAAGCCCGCAGAGGATCTCTTCGCAGGCATGGACGTCGGCGCCTCTGAACTCGTTCAGGTCGAGACGACGGCCAAGGCCGAGCCCTCCGACTACGTCGAGGCCCAGCCGCGCGGCCGCAAGCCCGTTCATCAGGCCGTTGAAGCCGCCGAAGAGCCGCTCGTGCAGATCGAAACCCGATCTGCCGAGGCTGAAGCCCCCAAGACGGAAGCCGACCTGCTGAAGAGCCCCGAGCACATGGCCGACGTGGCCCAGCTCATTACGGAAAGCTTCGAGAAGTCCGACCGCCGTCCGCGCCGCTCCCGTCGCAGCAAGGTCAAGCCGGACGAAACAGTGAAGACCCACCTGAAGCCGATCGCCGAAGCCGTCGCCGGCATCGTCGCCGAGCCCGATCCGCTCGGGAAGATCGCCGTCACCGCCAAGGCCCTTGAGACCAAGGAGGAAGAGGCGGGAAAGGTTCAGGTTCAGGCTGAAGCTGTCGAACTCAAGGCTGAGGCTGTCGAAGCCGCTGCAGAATCCGCTGTTGAAGCCGCACCCGTCGTCGAAGCCGCTCCCGCTGTCGGGACCGAAGCCGTCGTGCACGCGCCGCTCATGGGCGACGTGGCCGAGGGCCTCGAAGCCAACCTCGCCCGCGCTGGCCTCGAGCAGGTGCACACCAAGCCCGAGCTCGTGACCTTCAAGGGCTACGACGTCGTCCGCTACAGCGGCCGCCCGATGCCCGTCAAGGCTGAAGGCGAGACCGAGGGCCCGCTCGAACAGGTTCATACCCGTCCCGAGCTCTGCCGCCCCGTCGTCTACGAGGCCGTGCGCTATCCCGGTCGTCCCTATCAGGCTCCTGCTGCTCTCAACGAAGAGCCGCTCGTGCAGGTTCACACCCGCGAGGCCTGATGAGCCCTGATGACTGACCCCGGTCAGAGCCCCCAAGGGCGCCGAACGCTTCAAGGCGTGCGGCGCCCTTTTTCTTCTACAATCATCTTCATCTTCACCTCTGTCTCCCGCACCATGTCGTCCTACCGAGGCCGTTTTGCCCCCTCTCCCACAGGCGCCCTTCATGCAGGCAGTCTTGTCGCTGCCATGGCGAGCTTTCTCGATGCGCGCGCCCACGACGGCGTCTGGCTCGTTCGCATCGAGGACATCGACCCGCCCAGGGACATTCCGGGCGCAGGCGAACACATCATCCGCACCCTCGCAAGGCTCGGCCTTGCATCGGACGAGCCCGTTCTCTGGCAGCACGACAGACACGAAGCATATCAGGCGGCCCTCGATCGCCTGATCGCCCAAGGGCGCGTATACGGCTGCGCCTGCTCCCGCAAGGAAGTTGCCCTTCGGGCCGCCGAGCTTGGTCTTTCCGCCGGCGTCTATCCCGGCACATGCCGCTTGGGAACGCACGGTCGCCCCGTGCGCGCCATGCGTTTTCTGACGACTTCAGGAACCACCACCTTCACAGACCGCCTCTGCGGCGACTTCACGCAGGACGTTGAGCACGAAGTCGGCGACTTCGTGCTCAAGCGTGCAGACGGCCTCTGGGCCTATCAGCTCGCCGCCATCGTCGACGACATACATCAGGGCGTCACCGACGTGGTGCGCGGCGCCGACCTGCTCGACAACACGCCTCGTCAGATCCAGCTCATCGAGGCGCTCGGTGCCCAAGCTCCCCGCTACATGCATCTGCCCTTGGTACTCAACCCCGAGGGACAGAAGCTCTCTAAGCAGCAGGGAGCAACGCCCCTTGATGAAGACGATCCACTCGGCGAACTCGAGCGTGCATGGATGCACCTCGGATTCGACAGACTTGGTGCAGACTCGATTCATGCCTTCTGGGATGCGGCGCTCCCCCTCTGGAAGTCGAGGCACGCCGTCCCGTAATGCCTCCGAAGAAGGCGCAGATGCGACAAAAGGCGGCGCTCTCAAGAAGAGCAACCGCCTTTTGAAAGGAAATCGTGGTGACGATCAGCGGATGATGCGCGGCGCCGCCGAAGCCATGCGGGCCATGGCCGAGTCGTCCGGGTGCGCATGCTCCTCAAGCATACGGTCCATCGTCTCGTCGCTTTCGTCCTCTTCATCCTCGCTCACGATGCGGTCTGCGATAGACAGGAAGCCCGGCACGACGACATTGTCGTCGCCCACGGCATCCTCGTCGGAAGGTTCGGCGACTTCCGTCACCTTCACCTCGAACTGAAGCGCCATGCCTGCGAGCGGATGATTGGTTTCGAGCACCGCCATGCCATCGGCAATGTCGGTCACGTGCCAGCGTCGGCCGTCATTGGCCTCGCCGGGCACGCCCTCGAAGACAAGACCACGGACCACGGTCTCGGGGTTGCCCAGACGTTCAACCGGCACCATGACGAGCGAATCGGGATCGTATTCCCCGAAGGCATCCTCGGGCTCAAGCTTGATGAAGAAGCCTTCGCCGGGAAAGCGGCCCTCAAGCGCAGCCTCGAGCTTCGGGAAGATGTCGCCGTGCCCGTGCAGATAGGTGAGCCCCTCGGGGCCCGATTCCTCAAGAATCTTTCCGGACATGTCCGCCATGCGAACGGACAGGGTTACGAGCATGTCTTTCTTGACGGCAAGCGCCATGTTTTCACTCCCAGCCGCACTCGGCAGCCGCCTCTTCCAGACGTCTCCAACCCGTTGGCCGTGAGACGCCGGGGCGCAGCAGCAGGTACAGCATCAGAAAAATATTTGCGCCCGGACACATCACGAACAGTGCCCAGGCCCCCGAATGACCGGCATCGTGCAGCCTGCGCGCCGCGGACACGGTCATGAAGATAAGAATGAGATTGATGAGGAGAGGATAGACGAAGCGGCCGATCCAAGTCAGCATCTCGTCGCTGATGAACTCGGCGTCGGCTATCGGATTGATCATGAGCCAGAGAAAAAGCCCCGCCAGAAGCGCGCCCGTCGTCTCCTGGGCGTAAAGCCTCCTCCCGCTTCGGAACTGCGGGCAGAATCCCATGGCGAGCCTGCTCCAGCGCATGATGCCCCGCCTCAGAGCCCCTCGAGGATCTGCACCCATCGCACGAACGCAGACTGGGTGAGACGCCCCTCGTTGCGCGCGGCAACAAGCCCCGCCCTGACGGCGGCAACCTCACCCTCACGGCTTTCAGGCGAAGCTTCGATGCGCGCCTTCGCTCCTGCGATGAGATCGGAGGCCCAGTCTTCGGCCTCGGCACTCATGCGTTCGCGAATGATCGTGCCCTCCAGATCGGGCCCCGGCTCCACGACCTCGCCCTCAAGCGTCTCGCGCACTTCGCGCGCAGGACACCTGACGGTGTCGCTCCGTTCGGTTCGACGCACGGGCGCGGCATCCCTCACCGTCATCACGGCAAGCGGATCCGGACCGAAGCGGTTGAGCCCCTTCTTGCCCGGCATCAGACCGAGGATGACGAGCACGATGATCTGAAGGCCTGGCACGATCAGAAATACCGCCGCAACGGCCCCATAGCTGATGTCGTGCAGCCGGCGCACGACGGCCGACACCAGAAAGGCGGCCAGAAAGAGGAGCCACCCCCATATGAGAAGATCGAGTCCCTTCTGCGCGGCGCCTCCGCCCGCAAGGCCCGAAAGCGAGTCGAGCGCCAGTCCGCCTGCCGTAGCAAGCACGGCCAGCGCCGCAAGCGTGCGCCAGTAGGCACCGCGGCTCGCACGTCCCTTGAAGGACAGAGAGAGGATCTCATTGACGGCCACACTCATCGTTCATCAATCCCTGAAGGCAAGCGGTCCAAAACTTGAAAAGCCCCGGAGGACCTCTACGAGAGAGTCCGGATCCGAGGCTTTGAACGCACCTGCGGCAAGCCGCAGGCCGGATGCGCCTTTCGGCGGTCAGCGGAGCTGCTCGGCGAGAAGCGTCAGGATGCTTCCGGCGGAACCGGTCGTATCGGCGCCACCATCGGCACCGAGCACCTGAATGCGTGTCACGGAGCCTTCATCGCCCAGATGGATGCGGTATTCGGGCGCCTCAATGGCCTCGTCGGAACCGAAGACACGCTTGAAGAAACCGCGTTCGGACTTGACCTTGGCTTCATAGGCGGGGTCAAGGTAGCGGACGATGAAGTTGCCGGCGGCACGGTCGCGGTCGACAAGCTCAAAGCCCATGCGGTCGATGAGGAGCCCCGTGGTGCGCCAGGCGCGGTCAAACGGTTCCTTGAGGACGACTGCCTCAAGCGTGCCGTCGGCAGCCTTCACGACATCGCTGCGGGACTCGCGCTTGGTGATGTCCTCAACAACGGCCGCATCGGCCTTCTTGATCGGTTGGGCATCGGGATTGAACTCCTCGTCGATGCGGATGGCCAGACGCTGGAGCATTTCGGCCTCCATCGTCGGATCGGAGGGACCGGGCTGCCAGACCGTGGAGTCGCTCTGAGAGCCAGTGACGACCTCAACCATCGAACGATGCGTCAGGAAGATGTCACTCGTGCCGTCGTCATTGCGCTCGATGCGGCAACGGTACTGATCGCGTTCGCCCGTGGAGTAGGCGAAGTCGAGCACCTTGCCGATCGTGCCGCGGATGATGTCCTGCGGGAGCTTGGCCTTGTTTTCGGCCCATTCGGTCTCAAGGTAGCCGGTCTTGGCGTCCTGACGACGAATCGTGAGGCCGACGCTCGGCCAGAAGTCTGTGACGACGGTCCAGAGCGGCTCGGCGTCGGCGTTGACGCGAAGCCAGCGCTCGTTGCCGTCGCGCATGAGCTTGGCAACGACCGTGCGCTGCACGATGGAGCCGCGCTCCTGAGTGGCTTCGCCTGCGACCTGAGCCCTTGCCATCTCGGTGTTGGCACTGACGACGCCCGGACGGGACGGCACCTCGAAGCGGTTTTCATTGGCGACAGGCGCAAGATCAGGCGGCACTTCGAGATTGGCACGCGTATTGGAGGCTTCGTACTGGACCTTGTCGTCCGTAAAGTTGATGCCGAGAGCCGAGCAGCCGCCAAGGACCAGCAGAGCAGGACAGAGAGCGGCGGCACGCAGCGTACGCTTATTCATCGGGGTAATCCTTTGCTAGAGAAACCAATGCGGAACCGTGCGTCGAACACAGGCCGGGAAGGCCCCGTCCGGAATAGCTCCGCGAAAAAACGTCTCCGCCGTGCGAAGACCTCCGACCGCAGGGCGGCCGACAATATCTTGAAGAGTTTAGCAAACTTGACCGCCTCAAGGCGCTTTTGAAAGCGTGCGATTGCGGTAATTACGGAGGTCCGCCCTCAGATACCGAGCCCCGCCTCAAGCGGTGCGGCGTAGCACTCCGCAGGCGCATGCTTCATGAGGACGATTCTCGCGACGCACGTGTCGGCGGGAGTGAGTCCCTCCTCGTAGGCGACGACTCGCGCATCGGCAGGAGCCAGGCGAATGAGCTCCCCCTCCGTCAGATAGTGGTCGGGATTGCGCGGATGCTCCCAGATCATCATGTTGGCTTCCGTGAAGGTCTCCATGATGAGGACGCCGCCCGACATCAGGCTATCCCAGTAATGCGGAAAGTGCGGCCTGTGCAGGTAGTTTGTCACGACGATGCCCGCAAACCGCTCCGCCTCCCAAGGCCAGGGCTCACCCTCGAGATCCCTGCACTCGAGCGTCACATTCGGGAGCTCCGCAAGGGCCTCGACGCCCGTCAGGTCGATGTCGCAGGCAAGAACCCTGTGGCCCTCAAGAGCCAGAAGCGCCGTATGCCTTCCGGGCCCGCAAGCCACGTCCAGCACCTCGCCCTGACGGGGCAGCAGGTGCTTCCAGCTAAGCACCCAAGGCGAAGGCCTCGTGAAACATTCGGAATAGTCGTTGCGCGCCATGGCACCTCCCGTCACAGCACGAGCTCGACGAGCCAGCGTCCCGCCTCGAGGAAGGGACGAGCGAAGAACCCGAGGCCGCCGCCCGCCATCAGCACGACGAGGATCACCATGCCGTAGGGCTCGATCCTGTCCAGAAGGCTCCTGCCGCTCGAGGGCAGAAGTCCCCTCAGGATGCGGCCGCCGTCGAGCGGCGGAATCGGAATGAGGTTGAAGGCCATCAGCATCAGGTTGACCGAGATGCCGGCCGCGCACACGCTGATCACAAACCGCTCGGAGATCCCGAGCATCACGACGAGCTTGAGCACCACGGCCCAGCCGATCGCCTGCAAAAGGTTGGAGGCGGGCCCCGCAAGCGCCGTGAGCATCATGTCGCGGTTGAAGTGCCTGAAGTAACGCGGATTGATCGGCACGGGCTTGGCCCAGCCGAAGACGAAGCCCGCGCCGCCCGTGAGAGCGGACATCAGGACAAGCGCCCCGGGCACGAGCACGGTGCCGACGGGATCGATGTGGGGAACGGGATTGGCCGTCACGCGGCCGAGAATCCAGGCGGTGTCGTCGCCAAGCTTCTTCGCCGCCCAGCCGTGCGCGGCCTCATGGAGCGTGATGGCGAAGATGAGCGGAATGGCGTAGACGCAGATGATCTGAATGGCGTTTTCAATCATGGAAGGAGCAAAGGCTTCGGGGTGCAGTGGAAAGACTGCGCCCGGATGGATTTACGGAAGGGGTTCAATCGTGAAAGTCTGCCACAAACCCGCGCCGTGCACGCCGACCGACCCGCGTAAATGTCGACAGACTGTTTGAAAACGTGTCAACGGCGACGCGGAATGATGCGCCAGACGGGCGTGAGATCCTCGGGAATCTGCGGCTGCGTGCCGGGCATGGGACGCACGGTGCCGGGCGCATGCCAGTCGGAGCCCGAACTCGCGAGAAAGTCCATGCGGCGCGCGACGTCCGCAAAGAAGACGTCCGCATCACGAGACTGGGATCCTGAGCAGACCTCAATCGCCTCGCCGCCCGCGTCCCTGAAGGCCTTGAGAAACTCGTCGAGCATCCAGGACTCGCTGAAGCTGTAGCGTCCGGGATGTGCAATGACCGCGACGCCGCCCGAATTGTGGATGACGTCGACCACTTCGGTGAGTCCCGGCCAGTCGATGTCGACGCAACAAGGCCTCCCCGTCTTGAGAAAGCGGTCGAAGGCCTCCTGATACTCCTTCACGACGCCCTCCTGCATGAGCCAGCGTGCGAAGTGAGTGCGGGAAAGGTTGTCCTTGTTGTCGGCAAGCGAAAGCGCGCCCTCGTAGGCGCCGCGTATGCCGTAGAGCTGCTCGAATCGTTCGCCGATAAGGCGGCCGCGCCGGTCGCGCTTGGTGCAGATGCTGCTGAAGAATGCGTCGATGCCTGGCGCATCAGGATCGACTCCGAGCCCCACAATGTGCACGACGCGTCCTCCCCATCCCGTCGAGATCTCCACGCCGGGAATGAACCCGACGCCGAGCTCCTCGGCGGCGGCCGATGCCTGCCTGACGCCGTCCATCGTATCGTGGTCCGTCAGCGCCATGAGCTCCACGCCGTTTGCATGCACGAGACGCACGAGGTCGGCGGGCGAAAGCTTCCCGTCGGAAACATTGGAGTGCATGTGCAGGTCGATGATCATCAGAAGAGCCTTGCGCGGGAAGTATGTAGTAATTTTTTGATTATACGGCCGCGCGTTCAGGACCGCTTGAGGCGGACATGGTATTCGGCTCACTTGAAAAGGCGTCCCCTTGCCCCCATATAAAGCGTATTGCTTCAATTGCGCGCGGGCCCGCTCCGGCCGCGGCGGGCGCATGATCCCGCCTGCGCCGCCCGCACTGCGCGCGAACACACAGGAATTCATATGGACGCCCTTCAGAAACTGCTTTTCCAGCGTGCCGCCGTCCGCGGCGAGACCGTCGTGCTTCACGACGAATTCAGCCGCTCGGTCGAGCATCAGCATCTGCCCCTCGCCGTTCGCCGCTTGGCGGGCGAAGTGACGGCCTCCGCACTTCTTGCGGCAGCCGCCCTCGAGTTTGACGGCACGGTGCTTCTGCAGATTGCGGGCGACGGTCCCATCAAGCTACTCGTGGCGGAAGTCCGTCCCGGCCTCCTCTTCCGCGTCTCCGTGACGATGCGAGAGGACGCTGGCGAGATCAGCGCCGACGCAGGCATGACCGAACTCGTCAACGCAGGCGGCCGCGGTCGCTGCGCGCTCATTCTCGACCAGACGGGGCGCGATCCCGACACCCAGCCCTATCAGGGCGTGGTGAGTCTTGCAGGTGAAACCTTCGCCGAAGCCATGACGAACTACTTCGCGACGAGCGAACAGGTCGAAACGAAGATCAAGCTCGCAAGCGACGAATCCGGCGTCGGCGGTCTGATGCTGCAGAAAATGCCGCTTCTCGGCGGCAAGGCCCTTCCCGAGGACTTCGACGAGGAAGGCTGGCAGCGTCTCAAGATCTTCGCCGACACCGTCAAGAGCGAAGAGCTTCTCACGCTCGATCCCGAAGAGATCAACCGCCGTCTCTTCTGGGAGGAATCCCCGAACGTCACGCTCGAAGCCAGGCCCGAATTCAAATGCCGCTGCTCCGACGAAGGCGTGCGGAGCATGATCCTTTCTCTGGGCCGGGAGGAGGCCGAAGCCATCATCGCCGAACGCGGCTCGATCGACATCACCTGCCACTTCTGCGGTCAGGTACGCTCCTTCGACAGCGCTGATGTTGCCTCTCTTTTCGCGGGCGCTCCCGCCCAGCCCAGAACGCTCAACTGATCAGGTCTTCCAGGGAGGAAAGCTTCACTTTCCTCCCTACTTCACGAGCAAAGAAAAAACGCACGGTCCGATTGCGGCGGATCGTGCGTTTTTTTCTTGCCTTACTGGCGCTTCGTGCGGGACGGAGGCGCGCGAAGGTTCTTGGGCGCATGGTAGAGGTCGGCGCGCTTCGCGGAGAACGTCGGCGCGGAGCCCGGCTTGATGTTGGGAGAGCGGTAGTCAGGCATGCTCGCGAGCTCGCGGGCCCTCTGCTCATATTCTCCCGGCGTCTCAAGGCGGAAAAGCACCTCGTCGTCCTTCACCATGTAGAGCTCCCTGCGGGCGCGCTCCTCAATGGCGTCCCTGCGGTGCTCAAGCGAATAAAGCTCTGCGCCCAGAGCCTCGTTGCGGTCCTGCTGAACGCGGTTGGCCTCATTCTGAAGCGCGAGCGCCTCCTCAAGCTCGGCGGCACGAAACCATGCGCCGCCGGGCCCGAAGAGCTGGAACCCCACGACGCAGATGCCTGCCGCCAGCACGAGCATGAAGATGCGCGTCATCGCTTCAAGGCGTCCGTCTTACTTGCGAAGGCAGTAGAAGGCATCGCGGCCGGGATACTGAGCCACTTCGGCGAGGTGTTCCTCGATGCGAAGAAGCTGGTTGTACTTGGCCATGCGGTCGGAGCGGCTCATGGAACCGGTCTTGATCTGACCGGCGTTGAGACCAACGGCGATGTCGGCGATCGTGCTGTCTTCCGTCTCGCCCGAGCGGTGGGAGACGACGGCGGTGTAGCCCGCGCGCTTGGCCATCTCAATGGCTTCAAACGTTTCGGTAAGCGTACCGATCTGGTTGACCTTGATGAGGATGGAGTTCGCAACCCCCTTTTCAATGCCTTCCTTGAGGATAGCGGGATTCGTCACGAAGAGGTCGTCACCCACGAGCTGGACGCGCTTGCCGAGAGCGGCCGTGAGCTTGGCCCAACCTTCCCAGTCGCCTTCAGCCATGCCGTCTTCGATCGAGATGATCGGGTACTTGTTGACCCAGTCCTCGAGAACAGCGATCCATTCCTCGGCCGTGAGGGCCTTGCCAGAGGACTTCTTCATGACGTACTTGCCGTCTTCGAAGAATTCGCTCGAGGCGCAGTCGAGACCGATCATGATGTCCTTGCCTGCTTCAAAGCCGGCAGCCTTGATGGCTTCGAGGATGAGCTCGATGGCTTCTTCATGGCTTTCGCACTTGGGGGCGAAGCCGCCCTCGTCACCGACGGCCGTGGACATGCCGCGGGCGTTGATGATCTTCTTGAGGGCATGGAACGTCTCGGCACCGTAGCGAAGGGCTTCACGGAAGGACGGAGCGCCCACCGGAATGATCATGAACTCCTGCAGGTCGAGGTTGTTGTTGGCGTGAGCACCGCCGTTGATGACGTTCATCATCGGGACGGGCATCTGGAGGGCACCCATGCCGCCGAAGTAGCGGTAGAGCGGCATGCCGGCCTCTTCGGCGGCGGCGCGGGCCACGGCCATGGAGACGGCGAGGATGGCATTGGCGCCGAGGCGGCCCTTGTTTTCGGTGCCGTCGAGCGCAATCATCGTGCGGTCGATGTAGGCCTGGTCGGAGGCCTCAAGGCCCATGAGGGCGTCGGCGATTTCGCCGGAGACGTTGGCGACGGCGGTCAGCACGCCCTTGCCGCAGTAGCGCTTCGGATCCTTGTCGCGAAGCTCGAGAGCCTCGCGCACGCCCGTGGAGGCGCCGGACGGCACGGCGGCGCGGCCCATGGCGCCGCTTTCGAGCCAGACTTCGGCTTCAACGGTCGGATTGCCGCGGCTGTCGAGAACTTCACGGCCGATCACATCAATAATTGCGCTCATCTTTTGTCCTTTCGTTTGGATGAAAAAGGGATGTCAAGGAAAGAAGATTCCCGCGGTTCGACGACGTTGCGTGCGGATCGCGGGCACATCAGAATATTTTACCCGTTGATCGTATCTTCAAGGAAGGGGCGGGCCTTCACGAGGCGGTCGATCTCCACAAGGCTCTCGAGGAGCTCACGCATGCGGCCGAGCGGAACGAGGTTGGGACCGTCGCTCTTGGCGGAGGCGGGCGTCGGATGGGCTTCCATGAAGAGGCCGGAGACGCCCGCTGCGACCGCAGCTCGCGCGAGCACGGGAACGAACTGGCGCTGACCGCCGGAGCACGTGCCGTTGCCGCCGGGAAGCTGCACGGAATGTGTGGCGTCGAAGACCACGGGAGCCATCGTCTGGCGCATGATCGCAAGGCTTCGCATGTCGGACACGAGGTTGCCGTAACCGAACGAGGCGCCGCGCTCGCAGACCGTGAAGACGTCGGGGTCAAGGCCTGCAGCCGAGGCGGCCTCACGGGCCTTCTCGACGACGTTGAGCATGTCGCCCGGTGCAAGGAACTGGCCCTTCTTGATGTTGACGGGCTTGCCAGAAACTGCGCAGGCGCGGATGAAATCCGTCTGACGGCAGAGGAAGGCGGGCGTCTGGAGCATGTCGACGACGGAGGCGACGACGGGGACCTCTGCTTCGGTATGCACGTCGGTGAGAACGGGCACGCCGACCTTCTCGCGAACGGCGGCGAGAATGCGAAGGCCCTCGTCCATGCCGGGACCGCGGAAGGAATGGGCGGACGTGCGGTTCGCCTTGTCATAGCTCGCCTTGAAGAGATACGGAATGCCGAGCTCGTCCGTGATCTCCTTCATGGCGGAGGCGATGTCGACGGCCATCTGCTCGCCCTCGAGCACGCAGGGGCCGGCGATCAAGAAGAACGGGCGGTCGAGCCCGATGTCAAAGCCGCAGAGCTTCATGTTTGTTGTCCTCTTGCAGGAGGGCGCGCCCCGGAAAAGTCGTCCAGACAAGACGGCGCCCGAAATGAAAAAGGCAGCCCCACGAACTGCAGTGCCCGTTGAGCTGCCTTGCGTCTAGGTCGGATCAGTCCGGCTTAGGCCTGAGCCTTCTTTTCATCGGCGTGCGCGATCGCGGCCTCAATGTAGGCCTTGAAGAGCGGATGGCCGAAGCGAGGGCTCGACGTGAATTCCGGATGGAACTGGACGGCGAAGAAGAAGGGATGGCCCGGGAGCTCCATCATTTCGGGGAGGTGCTCCGTCGGAGTCTTGGCGGAAATGACCATGCCCTTTTCCTCGAACTGGGCCACATAGGCGTTGTTCACCTCATAGCGGTGACGATGGCGTTCAGCCACGACGTCGCCGTAGATCTTGTGGGCGAGCGTACCCTTTTCGACGGGAACTTCCTGACGACCGAGGCGCATCGTGCCGCCGAGGTCGGACGACTCGTCGCGCTTCTGGACGCTGCCCGTGCGGTCCTTCCACTCGGTGATGAGGGCGACGACGGGATGGGCCGTGTCGGGATCGAGCTCGGTGGAGTTGGCTCCGCCGAGACCGCACACGTGACGGGCGAACTCGATGACGGCCATCTGCATGCCGAGGCAGATGCCGAGGAACGGGATCTTATTTTCACGGGCGAACTCGATGGCCTTGATCATGCCTTCCGTGCCACGCTTGCCGAAACCTCCCGGGACGAGGATCGCATCGACGTCCTGAAGGATCTTCTCGGCGCCTTCCTCTTCGATCTGGCCGGCGTCGACGTAGCGGATCTTGACGCGGGTCTCCGTGCGGATGCCGGCATGGATCAGCGCTTCGTTGAGGGACTTGTAGCTGTCGGCGTAGTCGACGTACTTGCCGACCATGGCGACCGTGACCTCGCGCTGCGGGTTCTTGATGCGACGGACGATGTCCTCCCAGGCGGAGAGATCGGCGGGCTTCGTCTCAAGGCCGAGCTTCTTGCAGACGAGGTCGTCAAGATGCTGGGCGTGGAGCATGAGCGGCACTTCGTAGATCGTGGAGGCGTCGGCGACGCTGATCACGCAGTCCATCGGCACGTTGGAGAAGAGCGAGATCTTGGCGCGCTCGCCTTCCGGGATCATGTGCTCGGCGCGACAGAGGAGCATGTCGGGATAGACGCCCTCTTCGCGGAGCTTCTGAACGGAGTGCTGGGTCGGCTTCGTCTTGAGCTCGCCGGCGGACGGAATCCACGGGCAGAGCGTCAGGTGGATGAAGCAGGTGTTGTTGCGGCCCACGCGGAAGGACATCTGGCGGACGGCCTCGACGAACGGCAGGGACTCAATGTCGCCGACCGTACCGCCGATTTCAACGACGGCCACGTCGGGCTTGCCGTCAAAGGTGCTGGCGGCGCCGCGCTGGATGAACTCCTGAATTTCGTTCGTGATGTGCGGGATCACCTGAACGGTCTTGCCGAGGTATTCGCCGCGACGTTCCTTGCGAAGCACGCTCTCGTAGATCTGACCCGACGTGAAGTTGTTGGGCTTGTGCATCTTCGTGGAGATGAAGCGTTCGTAGTGACCGAGGTCGAGGTCGGTTTCCGCCCCGTCTTCCGTCACAAAAACTTCACCGTGCTGGAAAGGCGACATCGTGCCCGGGTCGACGTTGATATACGGATCGAGCTTGATCATGGTCACCTTCAGACCACGAGATTCCAGAATAGCCGCTAACGAAGCGGCGGCGATGCCCTTGCCGAGAGAAGAGACAACGCCGCCGGTCACAAATACGTACTTGGTCATGAAGAAGAGCCCCACGCAAGGAGGTACAGGAAAAAATTAAAGCCGAGATTATACCTGAAGTTCGGCATACCGCCCGAAAAACGTCTCCGCTTCCGCGCCGCCTCCGAATCAGGCCGATTATTCATTGTACGAGAATTCTCCCGACGCCGACACGACTTTTTGCCGGGACTCCCGAAGGGCTTCCCCGCCCGGCCTACGCGTACGGAGGAAGCCCTCGGGCTCAGAGAAGCTTCTCCGCATCGAGCACAGGCGCCGCAGGCGCGGCCCTCGGATCGTCGAAGTCCGCGCGGCAGGCGGCCTCGAACTCCGCATAGCGGCAGACCTCGCACTCTTCGTCGCTGCCGCGAAAGTCCCACTCGGGCTGCACGGTGACGTGGTCGATCTGGAACTCCTCATGAAGCTGCCTGCGCAACACGTCGAGGATCTTGGGCCAGCACTCGGGGCTTTCGATGTGCACGTGGCACTGGATGGCGCCGTGACCGGGGCTCATCGTCCAGACGTGCAGGTCGTGCACGCGGTTGACGCCTGGGATAGCCTCGATCGTGCGACCGACGCTGAAATAGTTGACACCTTCAGGCACGCTGTCAAGAAGAACGCGCGTCGAGTCGCGGAGGATCTCCCAGGTTGCATGCAGAAGCAGGCAGCAGACGACGAGCGAGAGAATCGGGTCGGCAATCGTCGGACCGCCGAAGTAGATGACGGCGCCCGCGACAATGGCCGCCACGGAGCCGAGCAGGTCGCCCATCACGTGCAGAAGCGCCGCGCGCGTGTTCATATTCTTGCGGTCTCGGGAGAGGGACCAGGCAACGAGAATGTTGATCACCAGGCCCACAGCCGCGATCGCCATGACGGAAAGGCCGGAGACGGGTTCGGGCGTCATGATGCGCGAGACGGCCTCGAAGAAGATCCATCCCACGACGCAGAGCATCACGAGACCGTTAATGAAGGCGGCGAGCACCTCGACGCGGCCGTGACCAAAGGAGTGGTCGTCGTCCGCCCCCTTCTGGGCGATCTTGTTGGCAACTAACGCGAAAAGCAGGCTCGCCGAGTCGGTCACCATGTGCCCGGCGTCGCCGATCAGGGCAAGAGAATTGCCCCAGAGGCCGCCCACAAGCTCAATAATGGAGAAGGTGAACGTGAGCGCAACCGCGAAGCCCAGCACGCTCGTCTTCGTCTTTTCGGCCGCATGAAGCCAGTGGCTGTCTCCTCGGCCGTGACTCGAGAACTCGGAGTTGGGCTCGGGCTTTTGAAAAACGTCGTCGAAATGCTTCTGTTCGGACATGATGAATGGTGCCGTTGTTGACCTCTGCTGCGCGCAGACAAGCGCAAGGCCCGGACATCCTCAGGGCTGTCCGGGCCTTTGTTCTGATTTGAGACGGATTATAAAGCCTCCGCCTCCGTCAGGCATGCCCTCGGGCGGCGACAGGACTTACTTGCCGGTGAGCATCGCCACCGAGCCGCTGCCTGCGAGAAGCCCCGCGCTGGCGTAGATGCCGAGCTTGGCGCGCGTGTCCGTGATGTCGAGGTTGCGCATCGTGAGCTGACCGATGCGGTCGACGGCGGTGAACATCGAGTCGCCCTTCTCCATCGTGAGGCGGGACGGTTCGTACGTCAGGTTCGGGCTCTTGGTGGAGACGATCGTATAGTCATTGCCGCGGCGCAGCTCGATCGTCACTTCGCCGGTGACGGCACGGGCGACCCAGCGCATGGCGCTTTCGCGGATCATCAGCGCCTGACTGTCGAACCAGCGGCCCTGATAGAGGTAGCGGCCGAGCTTGATGCCGTTGATGCGGTATTCGGCGATCGTATCCTCATTGTGAATGCCGGTGACGAGGCGTTCGTAGGCAAGGAAGAGAAGCGCCATGCCCGGAGCTTCATAGATGCCGCGGGACTTGGCCTCGATGATGCGGTTCTCGATCTGGTCGGACATGCCGAGACCGTGACGGCCGCCGATGCGGTTGGCCTCTTCCATGAGAGCGACGGGATTCGAGAACTTCTGCCCATTGATGGCGACGGGAACGCCCTCCTTGAATTCAACCGTGACCGTTTCAGGCTTGACTTCAACGTCGTCACGCCAGAAGGCGACGCCCATGATCGGCTCAACGATCTTCATGTTGGAGTCGAGGCTTTCCAGGTCCTTGGCCTCATGCGTGGCGCCGAGCATGTTCGAGTCGGTCGAGTAGGCCTTCTCGGCGCTCATGCGGTAGTTGAAGCCCTCCTTCTGAAGGAAGGCGGACATTTCGGCGCGGCCGCCGAGCTCGGTGATGAACTGCACGTCGAGCCAGGGCTTGTAGATCTTGAGGTTCGGATTGGCAAGAAGACCGTAGCGGTAGAAGCGCTCGATGTCGTTGCCCTTGTACGTGGATCCGTCACCCCAGATGTTGACGCCGTCCTCACGCATGGCGGCGACGAGCATCGTGCCCGTCACGGCGCGACCGAGCGGGGTGGTGTTGAAGTAGAGCTGGCCGGCCGTCGAGATGTGGAAGGCGCCGGACTGAATGGCGGCGATGCCTTCATTCACGAGCTGTTCGCGGCAGTCGATCAGGCGGGCGTTTTCGGCGCCGTACTCCATGGCGCGACGCGGAATGGCTTCATAGTCGGTTTCGTCGGGCTGGCCGAGGTTGGCCGTGTAGGCGTAAGGCAGAGCGCCCTTGTTCTTCATCCAGCGAAGAGCAGCGCTCGTATCGAGGCCGCCGGAAAAGGCAATGCCGACTTTCTGGCCGACGGGAACGCTTTGAAGGATCGTTTCAGACATGTTTTGAGTTTCTTGTGAGTTCGTGTTGTTGTTTACCCAGCAACCTGGGGCCTGTGGCGATGATTATCCGCTCTCTCAGCCCCGCCTGCCGCCTCCGAACGCCACTATGTGAGACTTTTTGAAGAGTCCTCAAACAGCTTGAGGAGTTGTACCTAGACGGTCTGAGAACAACAGACAAATGGTCGACATATGACCGCATTTGTCCGCCTGCGCACCGCACCCATCGCAGGGAAACACACCAAATCCGTAAGAACCCTCAGGTACATGCTTGTTTGCTCTTAAACGACACCTTCCCTCCTTTCCCCTCCAGGAGAACAGTTCTCGAACAATCCGTTACAGGAAAATCAGGGAAGGGCTTTTCCATTTTTCCATAGGGGTTTTCCTATTTTTTAATCTTTGTAGTCCAAGATCAAACGCAATGCACTGTTGATTGCTTGACCTCAATCAATCCGTATAGACTGAATGAGTTACCTGAAGGTACCGCGGTTCCAGGACCATGAAAACGAACTGCAGGGTACGCCTGACGGCCAGTCCGCCGTTTTTCAAGCGGCGGACACTCAAACAACAGGAGCGCCATTCAACTGACGCGCTCCAAACTAGAGGAGCAAACAACCATGTCCATGAAGAAGACCCTGATCGGCCTCGGCCTCGTCGCCGCCTCCGGCGCCGCCCTCGCCCTTCCGAACATCGCCGTTCTCGCCACCGGCGGCACGATCGCCGGTGCCGGCGCCTCCGCCACGGGCACTGCCTATCAGGCCGGCAAGGTGAGCGTCAACCATCTCGTTGCCGCCGTTCCGGAACTTGCCAACATCGCCAACGTGACCCCGAAGCAGGTCGCCCAGATCGGCTCTCAGGACATGTCCGACGAAGTCTGGCTCAAGCTCGCCCAGACGATCAACGCCGACTGCAAGAAGTATGACGGCTTCGTCATCACGCACGGCACGGACACGATGGAAGAAACCGCCTACTTCCTGAACCTCACGCTCAAGTGCGACAAGCCCGTCGCCATGGTCGGCGCCATGCTGCCGTCCACGGGCCTCGGTGCTGACGGCCCGCGCAACCTCTACAACGCCGTTCTGACCGCCGCCACGCCTGAAACCGCCAAGCAGGGCGTCGTGGTCGCCATGGACAACATCGTCGTCGGCGCTCGTGAAGTCATCAAGACCAACACGGTTCAGCCCGAAACGTTCCAGGCCGCCAACTTCGGCAAGGTCGGCACGATCTTCAACAACAAGGTGACGTACTCCACGCTCCCGGTTCGTGCTCACACGACCGCCACGCCGTTCGACGTCACGGGTCTGAAGGAACTCCCGAAGGTCGGCATCGTCTACAACCACGCCGGCGTGGAAGGCCTCCAGGCTGAAGCGCTCGTCAAGGCCGGCTACAAGGGCATCGTGAACGCCGGCGTCGGCAACGGCAACATCCACAAGTCCATCTGGCCGGTTCTTGAACAGGCCACGAAGAACGGTGCCGTCGTTGTTCGCTCCTCCCGCGTTCCGACGGGCGCCACCACGAAGGACGCTGAAGTGGACGACAAGGCCCAGCACTGGGTCTCCTCCGGCGAACTGAATCCGCAGAAGGCCCGCGTCCTCCTGCAGCTCGCCCTGACGAAGACCTCCGACTGGAAGGAAGTCCAGAAGTACTTCGACCTCTACTAATCGAAGTCTCCGCCTGCGCTTCACATGATTGCTGAAGCGCATGACTCAAGTCTTGAAAAGCCCTGATCCGAAAGGTTCAGGGCTTTTTTCATCACAGCGGCGGCACGGCCGCAGCCAAGGCAGCTGTTGAACAAATACAGGGACTCTCCAGAAACGACAATGGCCCGTTCACATTGAACGAGCCACTTCGTTTTGACGTCAAGATGTGCCTGGTGCGGCCACCGGGACTCGAACCCAGATCCGTCCCTTAGGAGGGGACAGTTCTATCCAGTTGAACTATGGCCACCACCGTCCTGTCTTGCGTCAGGGTAGTGAATTCTAGCAGATCCTGACCGATTGCAGTGAAGTCCTTGCAAAAAACCAGTCCCGTGCATCACTTCTTCTGCATGTTCTTCGCTGCAAGCGCAAGGAGGAGCTCCTTGCGGCCAACGTCGTTGAAGCGGATGTAGACGCGGGCATCATTGCCCGAGCCCGTGATCGACTCAATCACGCCGCGACCGAACTTCTTGTGCTCTACCTTGTCGCCCGCCTCGTAGCCGAATGTAGAGCCTGCTGCGCGCGCGGCCGCCTTCTTCACGACGGGATCCTCACCCGAGCGGTAAGTGCCGCCTGCGCCCGAGAGTCCCCTGCGCCAGTCGTCCTTGTCCTGAGAAGCGGACGAGCGCGAGGAACCGTAGGAGGACGAGCCACCGCGGGACGACGAAGACGAACTCCAGCTGCGGGAGGAAGAGGACGAGCGGCCGTAGCTTCGCTCGCCACCGCGCGATCCGCCGAAGGACGGACGCTCCCATCCGTAACCACTTGCACGACTCTGCCCGCCGTACGAACTCCTGTAGCCCTGTGCTTCGGCCGTCAGGTCCTTGTTGTCGACCAGCTGCTCAGGAATCTCGTCAAGGAAGCTTGAGGGTTCGTTCCTGCGGTATTCGCCGTACTGCATGCGGCTCTTGCAATACGTGATGACCAGACGCTGCTTGGCGCGCGTGATGGCCACGTACATCAGGCGGCGTTCTTCGGAGACGCCTGGACCCCGCTCGTCCTTGAGGGCGGAGAAGTGCGGGAAGAGTCCTTCTTCGACACCGGCGATGAAGACCTGCGGGAACTCCAGACCCTTGGCGGCGTGCACCGTCATGAGCTGAACGGCGTCCACATCACCCTGCTCGTTCTTGTCACCCGCCTCGAGCGTCGCCTGAGTCAGAAAGCCCTGAAGCGGCGTCTGACCGCCTTCATCGGCGGGCCTGAAGGCAGGCATGCTGTCGGGCAGACCCTCGTTGGCGATGTAGCCCGCCGCAGCCGACATCATTTCACGCATGTTCGCAATGCGGTCCTCGCCGTCCTTCTCGGCGTTGTAGTGGGCCTCAAGACCCGAGCGCACGATGACGAGCTTGATGGCGTCCTGAAGGCTGAGGGAATCCGCTTCCTCGCGCATGTTCATGATGAGCTCGCGGAAGGCTGCGAGCTTCGGGGGCACCTTGTAGTCGGGCGCAAAGAGTGTGCCGAAGAGCGTGAGTCCGCGTGCGGCGGCTTCCTCCGCCAGCGTCTCGATCGTGCGCGCACCGATCCCGCGAAGCGGGAAGTTGACGACGCGCTGAAAGCTCGTGTCGTCGCCCGGGTTGTCCATCAGGCGCAGATAGGCGAGCACGTGCTTGACTTCGGCACGCTCGAAGAAGCGCTGTCCGCCGTAGATGCGGTAGGGAATCCCTCGGGCAACAAAGGCGCTTTCGAGCGCGCGCGACTGCGCGTTCGCACGATAGAGGATCGCATGGTCGCGCCAGGCGCGGCCTCGGGAGCGGTCCGCCTCGATTTCGCGGGCGATCCACTCTGCTTCAGCGCGGTCGTCGTCAAGCTCTGCCACGCAGATGCGGTCGCCGCGGCTGCCCGACGTCCAGAGATTCTTGCCGAGACGGTTCGAATTGTGTGCAATGAGCGCGTTGGCCGCGTCAAGAATCGTCCCCGTCGAGCGATAGTTCTCCTCAAGCCTGATGGGCTCCTCAACGCCGAAGTCGCGGAGGAAGTCGCTCATGTTTCCCACGTTCGCACCTCGGAAGGCGTAGATCGACTGGTCGTCGTCACCCACGGCGAAGACGGCGTTCATCGGTGCGCCGCCGGGGCCTCGTCCGAACCCCGCCAGCATCTGAAGCCAACGGTACTGCAGGACGTTCGTGTCCTGGAACTCGTCGACGAGAATGTGACGGAAGCGGTTCTGATAATGCGAGCGGACGATTTCATTGCGGTCGAGAAGCTCGTAGCAGCGCAGAAGAAGCTCGGCAAAGTCCACGACGCCTTCGCGCTGGCACTGCTGCTCATAGGCCTGATAGACCTTGACGGCGGTCTCGTCGCCGCCCTGCTGGCCTGCGGCGTGCGACGCACGCATGCCGTTTTCCTTGTACCAGTTGATGACGTTCGCCACCTGACGGGGATCGTAGCTCTCGGTATCGATGTTGAGCGCCTTCATGACGCGCTTGACCATGGAGAGCTGATCGCTCGAGTCAAGAATCTGGAAGGTCTTCGGGAGCCCCGCGTCTTGGGCGTGGGTGCGCAGAATGCGGTTGCACAGGCCGTGGAAGGTTCCGACCCACATGCGGCGCAGATCGTAGGGCAGGATAGCCTCCAGTCGGACGAGCATCTCCTTGGCGGCCTTGTTCGTGAAGGTCACAGCCAGAATGTCTCCCGTCTGGGCCTTGTGCTCGCTCAAGAGCCAGGCGATGCGCGTCGTCAGCACGCGCGTCTTGCCCGAACCCGCGCCCGCCAGAATGAGTACGCTCTTTTCGGGGGCCGTGACGGCCTGCAGCTGGCGGGGATTGAGGGACTGAAGAAGATCGGACGACATGCGGGAAAACCTCCGGCGAAGAATTCGGAAGCCGGCAGGAAGGGCCGGACGGGCTAAAAGGTAGCACATTTCGACGACAGGCTCACGCCCCCGCTCCGCTCCCCTCCCAAACGCCCGAAATCACGACCTGGATGCCGTCCGCTAGGCAGTCCCTGCAATGCCGAAGGCGCTCCGCAACAGGTATACTAGGCAATTATTCTTTTTTTGAACCCTCTTCTTTGGAAGGCGTTATGCGCGAGACTTACTCTGCTCAGGCAGTGGAATCCGAAGTCCAGGCCATGTGGAAGGCCAAGGACGTCTACCGTGCCGTCGAGAACGCGGTCGACAACAACGGACAGCCCAAACCCAAGTTCTACGTCTGCTCCATGCTCCCTTACCCGAGCGGCAAGCTTCACATGGGACACGTCCGTAACTACACGCTCAACGACGTGATGTACCGCTTCTACCGCATGAAAGGCTACAACGTGATGACCCCGATGGGATGGGACGCCTTCGGCCTGCCGGCTGAAAACGCCGCCATCGCCAAGAAGGTTGCTCCCGCCGCCTGGACGTACTCGAACATCGCGGACATGAAGAGCCAGATGGAGCCGCTCGGCCTCGCCTTCGACTGGTCGCGCGAAGTCGCCACTTGCAAGCCCGAATACTACCGCTGGAGCCAGTGGATGTTCCTCAAGATGCTCGAGAAGGGCATCGCCTACCGCAAGACCCAGATCGTCAACTGGGACCCCGTCGACAAGACCGTGCTTGCCAACGAGCAGGTGATTGAAGGCCGCGGCTGGCGCTCTGGTGCCGTCGTCGAAAAGCGCGAGATCCCCGGCTACTACCTCGGCATCACGCAGTATGCTCAGGAACTCCTTGACGACCTCGACCAGCTTCAGGGCTGGCCCGAGCAGGTCCGCCGCATGCAGGAGCACTGGATCGGTCGCTCCGAAGGCGTGAACCTCTCCTTCCCGTACGAACTCGAGGGCACCCCGAAGCTTCTGCGCGTCTACACGACCCGCCCCGACACGCTCATGGGCGTGAGCTTCGTTGCGATCGCCGCCGAGCATCCGCTCGCCGCCTACGTCTCCCGCAACCGCCCCGACCTTCAGGCCTTTATCGAGGAATGCTCGAAGGGCAGCGTGAGCGAAGCCGACATGGCCTCCATGGAAAAGAAGGGCGTGCCCACCGGCTTCTACGTCCGCCACCCGATCACGGGCGACAACGTCGAGGTCTGGATCGCCAACTACGTTCTCATGAGCTACGGTGAGGGCGCCGTGATGGGCGTGCCCGCCCACGACGAGCGCGACTTCGCCTTCGCCAAAAAGTTCGGTCTTCCGATCCGTCAGGTCATCGCCGTCGAGGGCGAGACCTACTCCACCGAAGCATGGCAGGACTGGTACGGCGACAAGACGCTTGACGGCCGTCTCGTCAACTCCGGCAAGTTCGACGGCCTCGGTATCCACGAAGCCTTCGACGCCATCGCCACCGACCTCAAGGCCCGCGGCCTCGGCGACAAACAGGTCCAATTCCGTCTGCGCGACTGGGGCATCTCCCGCCAGCGCTACTGGGGCACCCCGATCCCGATGATCAACTGCCCGTGCTGCGGCCCCGTGCCCGTCCCCGAGCAGGATCTCCCTGTCGTGCTGCCTGAAGACCTGATTCCCGACGGCTCCGGCAACCCGCTCACCAAGTGCGAATCCTTCCTCAACGTCAAGTGCCCGAAGTGCGGCGGCGACGCCCAGCGCGAAACCGACACGATGGACACATTCGTCGACAGCTCCTGGTACTTCCAGCGCTACTGCTCGCCCGACTGCTCCACGGCCATGGTCGACAAGCGCGCCGACTATTGGATGCCGATGGACCAGTACATCGGCGGCATCGAGCACGCCGTGCTCCATCTGCTCTACGCCCGCTTCTGGACGAAGGTGATGCGCGATCTCGGCCTCGTCAAGTACGACGAGCCGTTCAAGAACCTCTTCACCCAGGGCATGCTGATGGCCGACTGCTACTACCGCAACGGCGACGACGGCCGCAAGGTCTGGTTCTACCCGGACGAGGTTGAGGTCCAGTACGACGAGAAGGGCCGCCCCGTCGGTGCCGTCTGCAAGGCCGACGGTCAGCCCGTCACCCTCGGCGGCATCGAAAAGATGTCCAAGTCGAAGAACAACGTGGTCGAGCCGCGCGAAATCATCAAGAAATTCGGCGCCGACACGGCCCGCAGCTTCGTGATGTTCGCTGGTCCTCCCGATCAGTCCGCCGCCTGGTCCAACTCCGGCGCCGAAGGCACCTACCGCTTCCTGCGCCGCATCTGGAACTGGGCATTCGCGAAGAAGAACCTCATCGCAAGTGCAGGTGCCCTTGAAGGCCAGATGCTTCCGCACGACGCCAAGACCCTGCGCCGCGAAGTCCACACGACGCTTCGCCAGGCCGAGTACGACTTCAGCCGCATGCAGTACAACACGGTCGTCTCCGCCTGCATGAAGATGTTCAACACGATCGAAGGCTTCAAGGGCGAGACGCCCGCCGATCTGGCGGCTCTCTGCGAATGTGCCTCGATCCTGCTGCGCACGCTCTACCCGATCGCCCCGCACATCACGACGGCGCTCTGGCAGGAGCTCGGCTTCGTCGAACGCATCGGCGACCTGATCGACGCACCGTGGCCCGAAGTCAGCGAAGACGCAATCAAGGCCGACGAGCTCAAGCTCGTCGTCCAGGTCAACGGCAAGCTCCGCGGCGAGATCCTCGTACCCGCCGAGGCCGCTCAGGCCGAAATCGAGGCCGCCGCACTCGCCAATCCAGACGTGCAGCGCTTCACTGAAGGCATGACGGTCCGCAAGATCATCATCGTGAAGAACAAGCTCGTGAACGTCGTGGTCGCCAAGTAAGGCGCCACACCTTCAAGCTGACCATCCTAAGGGGGCCTGTGTCCGACCGGACGCAGGCCCTCGTTCTTTCGCACTCCCCCGTCTTCTTGACTCCTTCTCGACTCCTGCGGTCGGCCGTTATAATTGATGATTCCGAAGCCCTTCCAAGGGGCCTCCAACATCATCCTGCCATCCCGAGGATCATCTCCGTGACTTCCCGTCGTCATCTTCTCGGCGCCGCCCTCATCGGCGCACTCCCGCTCACAGGCTGCGGCTTCCGGCTGCGCGGCTCCTATTCGACGCCGTTCAGGACCCTGTACCTCCAGATGCCGGAAAACTCGTACCTTGCGGTGCGTCTCAGACAGGAGCTTCTGGCAGGATCCGACGTCACGATCGTGAACACGCCCTCCGAGGCCAAAGCGATCCTTGAACTCCTCTCCGACTCCCGTTCGCGCGACGTCCTCTCGATCAACGACACGGGCCGCGCGCGTGAATACGAGATCACGCTCTCGCTCTCCTTCCGAGTGTCGAACCCCAGCGGCATCGACTACATGGAAGCCGTGACGCTCACCGCCAGCCGAGACCTCACCTACTCCGAATCGGACTTCCTCTCGCGTGAAAAGGAGGAGGCATTCCTCTACCGCGACATGGAGGCCGACCTCGTCAACCAGCTCATGCGCCGCATCGAGGCGATCAAGCCCCCGAAGCAGGCGGGAGGCTGATCCGTGAAGGCCGACCAGCTCCAGGGCTACCTCGCGCGATCCGCGAAGGACGGACGTCTGGATCCCTTCTGGCTTCTGACGGGCTCGGACGCCTTCCTCGCCGTCGAAGCAGGCGACGCCATCCGTGCCGAAGCGCGCCGACAGGGCTACACAGACCGTCAGGTGCTCGACATGAACGCCTCGGCGGACTGGTCGCGCCTGACGATGGCCGCCGCCGACATCGGCATGTTCGACGACCGCAAGATCGTCGACGTGCGTCTCTCCACGGGGAATCCGGGCAAGAACGGCGCGCCCGCCATCGTGAAGTATCTTGACAACCCGATCGACGGCGTCGTCACGCTCATCACGATGCCCGCCCCCGACTGGACGGTCACGAAGGAGGCGTGGTGGGGGGCGCTTCAGCGCAAGGCCACCGTCGTAGACTGCTCGCCCGTGGAACGCGCACAACTCCCCTCCTGGCTCAAGGCAAGACTCGCCCGCCACGAGCTCGTCATGTCCCCCGAGACGCTCGACTACTTCGCCGATATGATGGAGGGCAACCTCTTTGCTGCCGCACAAGAGATCGAAAAGCTCTCTCTTCTCCATCCTAAGGGCGAGATCACCTCCGAACAGCTCCGTCAGGCCGTCTCGAGCAACGCCCGATTCGATTTCGACACGCTCTTTGAGAGCATGCGCCTCGGTCAGGCCGACCGCATCGTGCGCATCATCGACGGGCTTGAGGCGCAGGCCGAAGCCCTGCCCTTCCTGCTGGCCATGCTCACTGCCGAAATCCGTTCCCTCATCAAGCTACGCACGGGCTACGACAACGGCCAGTCCAGAGTGACCGGAGTCTTCGCAACGCCGTCCCTTCAGAAGGCCGCCCGCCGCCTCACCGTGAAGAAGCTCTGCGGCGCCCTCTCCGTCTGCGCCGACATCGACAGGCTCGTCAAGGGGCTTCCCGTTCCCAAGCGGGACTCCGATCCCTGGATCGAGCTCAAGAGCGTCGTCCTCTTTCTCGCCTCCTGAAGCCGGCTCCACGGGAGGAGGCCTTCGCGCATCCGCAGGTCCTGCAAAGATCAAAGAGATGCCGTCGTTCGGGCTAAAATGGAAAGACATGCCCGGAAAATGCATGCCGCCCCGTCCTTTGAGGGCGGCGTTCTCCGGCCCTTTTTCAGGAACCGCGCATCATGCCCGAAATCACCATCACTCCCAGCGATTACATCAGCCGCATCGGCCGTCAGGCCCGCGAAGCCTCGCGCTCCATGGCTCGCGCCTCCACGGCCGCCAAGAATGCGGTGCTTGAACGCATCGCCGAGCTTCTGCTCGAACAGGAGGCGGACATCCGCGCCGCCAATGAGGCCGACCTCGAGGCCGCCCGCGCCGAAGGTCTGGACGAGGTCTTTCTCGATCGTCTGACGATCAGCGCCGTAGGTCTTCGCGCCATGGCCGAAGGATGCCGCCAGATCGCCGCACTCGAGGATCCCGTGGGTACTGTCACCGATCTTGCCTTCCGGCCTAGCGGCATTCAGGTGGGCCGCATGCGCGTGCCCCTCGGCGTGCTCGCCATGATCTACGAGTCCCGTCCCAATGTGACGATCGACGCCGCCGCCCTTGCCGTCAAGTCGGGCAACGCCATCATCCTGCGCGGCGGCCATGAGGCGCTTCGCAGCAACACGGTCCTCTGGGAGCTTGTCGGCCGGGCCCTTGCCGAAAAAGGCCTCCCCGCACGCGCCGTCCAACTCATCGAATCCTCCGACCGCGCCCTGGTGGGCGAGCTCATCCGTGCCCGCGACTACGTCGACGTGCTTATTCCGCGCGGCGGCAAGAGCCTCGTCGCCCGTCTCACGGCCGAAGCGACCGTTCCGATGATCAAGCATCTTGAGGGCATCTGCCACACCTACGTCGACGCCGAAGCCGACCTCGACATAGCCGTTCGCGTGACTGAAAACGCCAAGACCCAGCGCTACTCGCCCTGTAACGCCACTGAAACGCTGCTCGTGCACCGCGCCGTCGCCTTCGACTTTCTGCCTCCCATGGCCCGCGTCTTCCACGACCACGATGTCGAGATGCGCTGTGACGAGCTCTCCCGCCGCATCGTCGAACAGAGCGGCATGAGCGCCGTCGACGCCACCCCGCAGGACTGGGATACCGAGTACAATGCCCCGATCATTTCGATCCGCATTGTCGAAAGTCTCGACGAGGCGATTGACTTCATCAACCTCCATTCCTCGCACCACACCGACGCCATCATCACGAAGAACTTCGACAACGCCCGCCGCTTCCTGCGCGAGGTGGACTCGAGCTCCGTGATGGTCAACGCCTCGACTCGCTTTGCCGACGGCTTCGAATACGGCCTCGGCGCTGAAATCGGCATCTCTACCGACAAGCTTCACGTGCGCGGTCCGGTCGGTCTTGAAGGCCTCACCTCGCTCAAGTACGTCGTGCTCGGCCACGGCGAAGGCCGCCGCTGACCGCCCCTTTCTGAACACACACCGACTGACAATCCATGGCCAACCTTTCCTTTTACGCCGTCTGCCCCTTCGGGCTTGAAGAACTGCTTGCTGGCGAAATCTCCGCCTGCGGCGCCGAACGCATCCGCGCTGCGCGTGGCGGCGTCTCCTTTTCCGGCTCCGCCGCCACGGCGATGGCCGTATGCCTCAACTCCCGCCTCGCCAGCCGCGTGCTCATGAAGGTCGCCGAGGCCTCCTACTGGGACACCCGCGACATTTATGAAATGGCTGCAGACACCCCTTGGGAGAAGTGGTTCGGTCCCGACCTGACGATCAAGGTCTCGGCCAACGGCCAGCGCTGCCCGCTCGAATCGATCGACTTCGCCGTGCTCCGCATCAAGGACGGCATCTGCGACCGCTTCCGCGACCTCGCGGGACGTCGTCCCGACGTCGAGCGATACAACCCCGACGTGCGCATCGCCGCCTTCCTCACCTACGACACCTGCACCTTCTATCTGGATCTTGCGGGCGAAGCGCTCTTCAAGCGCGGCTGGCGTCTCACCCACGGCGAGGCTCCCCTGAAGGAAAACCTTGCGGCAGGTCTTCTGATGCTCTCGGGCTGGGATCCCTCCCAAACACTCATCGATCCGTTCTGCGGCTCGGGCACGATCGGAATCGAAGCTGCGCAGATGGCTGCAGGCATGGCGCCTGGCCTCAACCGCCGCTTCGCCTTCGAAAAGCTCGAGGGCTTTGACGTCGACCTCTGGGCCGAAATGAAGGAAGATGCGCGCGCCGCCGTCAATCGGCACGTCAGGATCCGCATTGCAGGCAGCGACATCTCGTCCCTCGTCGTCGAGAAGGCCGAGGAAAACGCCCGCCGCGCGGGCCTCGGCGACATGCTCGACGACGGACGCCTTACCTTCCGTCAGGGCGACGCCCGCGAAGCCTGTCCCGAAGAAGGCATGGCGCCCGGACTTCTCATCGCAAACCCGCCCTACGGTGAACAGTCCAACCCGAAGTCCGCCTCCATCCAGTCGATGATGAAGCACGTCGCCGACAATCTGAAGGCCAACTTCGCAGGCTGGACCGCCTGGATGCTCACCTCCGACCGCACGCTCCCGCAGCAGATGCGCCTCAAGGAGTCGCGCAAGACAGTTCTCTTCAACGGACCGCTTGAATGCCGCTTCTTCCGCTTTGACATGGTTGCGGGCAGCAACCGCAGAAAGCCGCGCGAAGAGGCGGACGAATAAGTCCCTCCGTTCTCCTCGCAACAGAGCCCCCGTGCACAGCATGGGGGCTCTGTTTTTCGAGCGCGAAAAAAAATCCCCGCAACCGAAATCGCGGGGATTTTTCATGTCTGTCAGCCGGAGCCTTCAGATTAGTTCTTGCGAACCAGCAGTTCCTTAATACGAGCGGCCTTGCCGGAGCGGTCACGCAGGTAGTAGAGCTTGGAACGGCAGACATCGCCGTAGCGCTTCACTTCGATGGAAGCGATCGTCGGGGCGTAGAGCTGGAACGTACGTTCAACGCCTTCGCCGGAAGAGATCTTGCGGACGATGAAGGAAGAGTTGAGACCGCGGTTGCGGCGGGCGATCACGACGCCTTCGAAGGCCTGAACGCGCTTGCGGGAACCTTCAACGACGTTGACGTTCACGACAACCGTGTCACCGGCGCGGAAAGAGGGGATCGTCTTGCCAGCGGTGACGCGGGCCATTTCTTCCTGTTCGAGAATCTGAATCAGATTCATTTTTTTCTCCAAAACCATCGTCATGCGGCTGTTTTTGAGGGAGCTGAGCCCACCGCCGAGAGGATGGCAAAATTAATCCAAAATCTTACTTCCAGCCGTTGGCGCGCAACCACTTGCGGTCCGCATCGCTCAACTTGCCAGAAGAATTCGCGATTTTAATCAAGTCCGGGCGAGTTTGCAAGGTGAATCGCAAACTTTCTTCGCGCGTCCACCTGCTGATGTTTGCGTGGTGCCCGGAAAGGAGCACGGAGGGCACCTCCATGCCGCGCCAGACTTCGGGACGCGTATAGTGGGGCGCGTCAAGAAGCCCAGTCGCAAAGCTCTCGTCCGACGTGGAGAGATCCTTGATAGCGCCGGGGAGCTGTCGCACTACGGCGTCCATCAGGGCGCATGCAGGGATCTCGCCGCCCGAGAGAACGAAGTCCCCAAGGCTCACCACCTCGTCGACATAGGTCGACAGGAAGCGCTCGTCAATGCCCTCATAGCGTCCGCACACGAGCACGACACTCTCATCCTCGGCCACCATGCGACGAACGCGCTCATCGGTGAGCTTCGTGCCGTTGGGTGCAAAGGAGATGACGCGGCCGCGGTTGCCGGATGCACGGATCATGTCGACCGTCTTCGCGAGCGGATCGGCCATCATCACCATGCCGGGACCGCCGCCGAAGGGGCGGTCGTCGACCGTGCGGTGCACGTCCTCGGTCATGGCGCGGGGATTCCAGGTGTGGCAGGACCACAGGCCTCGCTTCATCGCACGGGCGGTGATGCCGCACTTCGTGATCGAGTCGAATATTTCCGGAAAGAGCGTAACGACGTCAAAGCGCATGATCCGCCTCCTCAGCGCCAGTCGGACTGCCAGTCGACGGTGATCGTGCGGACGTCGGTATCAATGGCGATCAGATAGACGTCCTTCACGAGCGGAAGCATGAACACGGCCTTCTTGCCGTCAGCATTGTCGTAGGCGATGACGAGCAGATCCTGCGCGCCGTTGGAGCCGATGCTCTCGACCGTGCCGAGGGCCGTGCCCTCCTTGTTGACGACCTTGCAGCCGACCAGATCGACGGCCCACACGGCGTCCTTGCCCGCATCAGGAAAGTCCGCGCGGGAGACCGACACGCGGCCTCGGGCGGCGTCGGCCGCCTCCTTCGTTTCACAGCCCGCCCACTTGGCGATGAAGCCGTCTCCGTGACGACGGAAGGCCTCGATGCTGAGCGTCGTGCGCACCCCCTTGAGGTCCGTGAGGACCCAGGTCCTGGCCTTCTGAAGCACTTCGCCGGATTCCAGCGGCACAATGCGCACCCAGCCGCGGAAGCCGTAGGCGCCGGCGGTGCGTCCGAGCTCGACGAGATCGTCCATAACAACAGTCTCCGAAAATCAATCGTTTTTTGCGAACAAAACAAAACCCCGCAGACTCTCAGGCGTAGATACCGGGCTCCAGGTGCTGCGAACGGATCACGATGTGCTGGACACGAGAGGCACGACCGCTTGCGAGCGAGCCCGCACTTGAGGTTTTGCGGGGTTTCCGCGCCGTTTAAAGTCCGGCGCAATGACTAGTGCTTTCCGTCAGGAAATTAGGCGGCAGCCTTGGCTTCCTTCACGAGACGGGCAACCGTTTCGGAGAGCTGGGCGCCCTGGCTCTGCCAGTAGGCCAGACGTTCCTGGTTGACGTTGAGACGGACGGCCTGACCGGCAGCCATCGGGTTGTAGTAGCCGATGCGTTCGATGAAGCGGCCGTCGCGGCGGCAGCGGCTGTCGCAGACGTTGATGCTGTAGAACGGACGCTTCTTGGAGCCACCGCGGGCGAGACGAACGATAACCATGAGTTTACCTCTTTAACTTATTGGTTCAATTGAAAGCCGAAGCCCCCGTCACGAGGAGCGTTCGGAAGAATTCTTCATGCAGCGCGCGGTCAATCCGCCCGTTGCGAAAGGTCTGAATTTTATCTCACGGGAATACAGGACGCAAGTCCGTCAACGCGATTTTTTCAGCCTTTTCTAAAAAGAAGCAGCCCGCGCAAGGCGGGCGGGCATGCAAGCGGGGAAACTCCCTCTTCTTACTTGGTGCCGAGTCTGGCGCGCAAAGCCTCAAGCGCCTCGACGCCGTCGGCGACGAGACCGTAATCGGCCACCTCGAAGATCGGAGCCTCGGCGTCCTTGTTGATCGCCACGACCGTCTTGGCATCCTTGATGCCAGCGGTATGCTGAATGGCACCGGAGATGCCCACGGCAATATAGAGCTCTGGGGCGATCATCTTGCCCGTCTGGCCCACCTGCCAGTCATTGGGGCAGAGCCCCATGTCGACGGCGGTGCGGGTGGCGCCGACGGCCGCGCCGATGGAGTCGGCGAAGGCCTCAAGGGTCTTGAAGCCGGCCTCGTCGAGAAGACCGCGCCCGCCGCCGACGACGATGCGGGCGGAGACGAGTTCGGGACGGTCGGACTTGGCTTCGGAGAAGCGCACGAAGCGGGAGGCGTCATAGCCTTCCGGAGCGATGACCTCCTCGACGACAGCGGATCCCTCCTGAGCGGCGGCCTCGAAGGCCGTCGTGCGGATCGTGGCCACGACGACGGGATCGGTCACCTCGACGGTCGCGAGAAGCGAACCCGCATAGATGCCGCGCACGAAGGTTTTGGGGCCCTTGACGTCGAGAACGTCGGAAACGGGGGAGACGTCGAGCTTCGCGGCCACGCGGGGCATGGCGGACTTGCCGACGGCGGAGGCGACGAAGAGCACGTGCGAATAGCCTTCGGCTTCGTCAAGCACGAGGCGTGCGAGCACTTCGGGCGACTCCTGGGCGAGCTGGGGATGGTCGGCGTAGTAGACGGTGCGCACGCCCGAGAGCTTCGCGGCCTGCTCGGCAACGGACTGGCCGTTGCTGCCCGCCACGAGGACGTCGACGACGTCCGTCATCCTGAGCGCAGCCGTGAGCGCCTGAGCCGTTGCGGACTTGAGCGTCACGTTGTCATGTTCGGCAATCAAAAGAGCTGTCATTTTGCTTTACTCCTCTTTTCTCAGATGACGTGCGCTTCGTTCTTGAGGCGGTCGACGAGCTCGTCGACGCCGGAGACCATGACGCCTGCCTTGCGGGCGGGCGGCTCCTCGACGCCGAGGATGCGGATGCGCGGAGCCGTGTCAATGCCGAGGCCGGCAAGCTCAATGTCCTCGACAGGCTTCTTGCGGGCCTTGCCCATGGCGGGCAGCGTCACGTAGCGCGGCTCGGCAAGACGCAGGTCCGCCGTCACGACGGCAGGCGTTGCAAGCGAGACGGTCTGCGTCCCGCCGTCGGTCTCGCGGGTAACGACCCAGCGGCCGCCCTCAAGGACGATCTCGTTGGCAAAGGTTGCCAGCGGCATGTCGCAAAGGGCGGAGAGCATCTGCCCCGTCTGGTTGGCGTCGTCATCGATCGCCTGCTTGCCCAGAAGCACCAGATCGGGCTTTTCACGCTCGACGACGGCGCGAAGCACCTTCGCGACAGCGAGGGGCTCGAGGGACTCGTCGGTGCGGACGTGAACGGCGCGGTCCGCGCCGATCGCCATGGCGACGCGCAGGGTGTCGACGGCCTTGAGGGGACCGACGGTCACGGCAACGACTTCGTCGGCGACGCCAGCCTCGCGAAGCGTGACGGCCTTTTCGATTGCGATTTCATCAAAGGGGTTCATCGCCATTTTGGCGAGCTTGACATCCACACCGGAATGATCGGGAAGCGGGCGCACCTTGATCTTGGCGTCCACCACGCGCTTGACAGCGACCAGGATCTTCATCAAAAAACTCCAGTCCTATTGAGAGGGCGCGCCTTCAACCTGAAGCGCGCGCCGTCCATGAAAAATCAACTTGCGGGAAATTATAACGGGACTCAACGCCCGTTTCGCTTAAGGAAAAAGCCGTTTTGCCCACGGAAACACAGGTTCCGCAATGCCCTCAGCCCGCGCTCAGCGGAGCGAGCCGAAGGCGTCCGAACCGCCCGCAGGCGCCTTGAAACGGGAGGCGACGGCAAAGGCAGCCGAGACGCCCATGCCTGCAAAAGTCCACACCTCGTCCCCCGTGACGTTGCCCACCAGGCCGCCGATGCCGCCGAAGACGGCGCCCGCCGTCCAGAGCTGTGCGTTGAGGCGCCTCACCCGCCCGATGAGCGCAATGAGAAGCGGCAGGGCTACTCCCGGCACGAAGAAAGAGTAGGCTGTGAGCAGCAGCCAGATGATGTCCTTCGAGACATAGACGGCCGCAGCGGCGGCAAATCCGAAGACGCCCACGAAGAAGCGCACGGCGTTCGTACGGTCTCCCGCCAGAAGGCTTCGCTCGACAATGCCGGAGGCCGAAAGAAGCACCGTGTCGGCCGACCCGCAGAGCGCGCTGATGAGGCCGAGCGCGAGCGCTCCCTTGAGCCAGGCGGGCATCTCCGAAGCACTCGAGAGCCAGCCCGCCACGGGCTGGGGATCCTGCAGATTGAGAAGCGCGAGCCCCGTCACGACGACGCCGAACCACACGAGGCAGGGCGAGGCGATCCAGGCGGCGAAACGAGCGGACTGTCCGTCTCTGGCCGTGAAGGTGCGTGAGAACATGTCGGGACCTACGACATAGGTGATGCCCACGAGAAGCATCATCCTGCCCAGATCCCACGGCCCGAACCTGTCGCCCAAGGGGACGGGATCAAGCGCCATTACGGCGTCGGGACGATCGCCGAGCAGCCAGAAGGCGGCGGCCGTGAATCCGCCCAGAAGCAGAACGGCCTGAAAGGCGTCGGTGCGGATCACTGCACTCTGTCCGCCCGTGATGGTATGCACGATCACAACGCCCGCGATCATCACATAGAGCACCTCGGCGGCGAGCGGGCTCGAGAGCGTCAGCAGGAGCGTGTGAAGCGCGACGAACTGCGCGGCCGTGACGGCGATCCAGGAGACCGCAATGATGACGCCCGCCCAGCGCTCAGCATTCCTGCCCGCCACGACGCCGACCACCTCGGGAAGCGTAACGGCGGGAAGCGCACGAATCTTCGGAGCGATCCATCCGTGAAGAAGAAGGCCGACCGCACCTACGCCGAGCCACCAGAAGGCGCCCGAACCAATCTTCTGCGCGAGGCTTCCCATGCCGAGCGTTGCGGACCCGCCAATGATGGTGCTCACGAGAGAGAGCGCGCAGAGAAGCGCGCCTGCTCGGCCGCCGCTCGTAAGAAAGGCGCGCCCCGAGCTCGAATGTCGCTCCCCGCAGAAGCCGAACCACATCAGAACGATCAGATAAATGAGCACAAGGCCTGTAAGCATGTTCACGACGATTTCTTCCTTTCCATTGTTTCAGGCAGACCGACTCAGACAAGCGAGAGCGTGCCCGCCGCCACGACGACGTAGCGCAGAAGCTTTCCCACGGCCACCCAGACTGCACAGCTTGCAGCAGGCATCCTGAGCCAGCCCGCCGCAAGCGGCAGGGCGTCTCCCACGACGGGCAGCCACGACAGAAGCAGCGCGGGCGCTCCCCATCGCCTGAGCCACACAAGCGCCCTGTCCGTCTTCTCCCTTTCGGGAATCAGTCGACCGATGAGCCACGTGGTCATCGCGCCGAGCGTATTGCCTGCCGTTGCAAGGAGCACGAGACGACAGAGGCGGGGCGTGTCGTCAGGCGTTTGCGACAGCGCCCCTGCCAGGAGCGCCTCGGATCCGCCAGGCATCAGCGTCGAGGAAATGAAGGCACTCGCGAAAACCGCAGCCTCGGCCCCTGCGCCCGACAGCCATTCAAAAAGAAAGTCCTGCATCGGACGCGGCTCCTTCGTGGGAATTCAAAAAACGAAACGCCGCCCCCAACAGGAGAGCGACGTTCCGATTGTAGCCTGAAGCAGGGACCCCTGCTCATGTACAGGGTCAGAGACGGATGCGCTTCGTCGTTTCAGGATCGAACCAGTACACGTGTTCCGCCGAGAACTCGAGTCCCGCCCTGATGCCCACTTCCGGGATGTACATGTGGTTGTCGACGCGGAAGACCACGTTCTGCCCCAGCAGGACGCCGTGGATCAGATGATCGGCGCCGAGGGCCTCGACCGTCTCCACCTCGAAGGCGGCGAGTCCGCCCTCGGGACGGAGCGTCACGTGTTCGGGCCGCACGCCGAGCACCACCGCCCTGCCGGCAAGTGCCGTGCAGGGTTCGGGCAGCGACAGGACACCCGAATCGTGCTCGAAGTGACTGCCGTCTGCGGAGACGCGGCCGTGAACAAGGTTCATCGGAGGAGAGCCGATAAAGTTCGCGACGAACATCGTCTCGGGATCGTCATAGACCTCCTGAGGCGTGCCAACCTGCTCGGCGCGGCCTGCGTTCATCACGATCATGCGGTGGGCGAGCGTCATGGCCTCGACCTGATCGTGAGTGACGTAAAGACTCGTCGTCTTGAGACGACGGTGCAGCTTCTGGATCTGCAGGCGCGTCTGCACGCGCAGCTTTGCGTCGAGGTTCGAGAGCGGTTCGTCGAAGAGAAAGACGGAGGGCTCGCGCACGATCGCGCGGCCCATGGCGACGCGCTGGCGCTGGCCGCCGGAGAGCTGGCGAGGACGGCGCGCAAGCAGGCCTCCGAGTTCGAGCATCTTCGCGGCCTCGTTGACGCGACGCTCGATCTCGTCCTTTGGAACCCCGCGGATCTTGAGGCCGTAAGCCATGTTGTCGAAGACCGTCATGTGCGGGTAGAGCGCATAGTTCTGGAACACCATGGCGCAGTCGCGGTCCTTGGGTTCGAGATTGTTGACGACGCGCTCGCCGATGATGAGTTCGCCCGAGGTGATCTGCTCGAGGCCCGCCACCATGCGCAGCAGGGTCGACTTGCCGCAGCCCGACGGGCCCACGATCACGATGAACTCGCCGTCCCTGATGTCGAGCGAGATGCCGTGCACGACTGCCACGTCGCCGTAGCTCTTTCGGATGTCTTTGAATTGAATGTTAGCCATGTTGTCTGTCTCTTACTTTTCCGTGTCGACGAGGCCCTTGACGAACCAGCGCTGCATGACGGTCACCACGATGGCGGGCGGGATCATTGCAAGCATGGCCGTCGCCATGATGAGGTTCCATTCGTTGGCGGAGTCGCCGCCGCCGATCATGCGCTTGATGCCGATCACGATCGGGTACATGTCCTCGGACGTGGTCACAAGCAGCGGCCACAGGTACTGGTTCCAGCCGTAGATGAACTGAATCACGAACATTGCCGCGATGTTGGTGAGGGAAAGCGGCATCAGAATCGTGAAGAAGAAGCGCATCGGCCCGGCGCCGTCCATGCGGGCGGCTTCGGTGAGCTCGTCGGGAACGGTGAGGAAGAACTGCCTGAAGAGGAAGGTCGCCGTCGCTGACGCGATCACGGGAAGAATCAGGCCGCCCCAACTGTCAAGAAGGTGCAGATCCGCCATCACTTCATAGGTGGGCGAGATGCGGACCTCGACGGGCAGCATCAGCGTGATGAAGATGAGCCAGAAGCAGAGCTTGCGGCCGGGGAACCTGAAGTAAACGATCGCGAAGGCCGAGACGAGCGAGATCAGGATCTTGCCGATCGAGATGCCCATGGCCATCATGAGCGAGACGAAGAGCATGCGGCCCACGGGGGCGCGCGAAGCGGTGCCACCGCCCTCAGTGAGGATCTGCATGTAGTTTTCGATGAAGTGGGCGCCGGGAAGAAGGCTCATGGGCGCCTGTTCCACTTCGACGGCGGTCTGTGTCGACGCGACGAACGCCACGTAGACGGGGAAGACCACCACGATCACGCCCAGAATCAGAATCAGGTGCGTGAAGAAATTGAGCCAGGGACGATTTTCAACCATCTGTCGTCTCCCGTCAGTAGTTGACGCGCCGCTCGATGAAGCGGAACTGGATCACCGTGAGGATGATCACCATCACCATCAGGATGACGGACTGTGCGGCGGAGCCGCCGAAGTCCATGTTGCGGAAGCCGTCGACGAACACCTTGTAGACGAGAATGTTCGTATCCTGCCCCGGACCGCCCATGGTCGTCGCATCGACGATGGCGAACGTGTCGAAGAACGCGTAGACGATGTTCATCACGAGCAGGAAGAAGGTCGTGGGCGACAGCAGCGGGAAGACCACCGTCCAGAAGCGGCGGAAGGGACCCGCGCCGTCCATGGCCGCCGCCTCGAGCAGCGACTTCGGAATGGCCTGCAGACCTGCGAGGAAGAAGATGAAGTTGTAGCTCACCTGCTTCCAGACCGCCGCGATGACGAGAAGCGTCAGGGCCTGGTCCGCGTCGACCAGATAGTTCCAGTCGATGCCGAACATGCGCATCACGTAGGAGAGAACGCCGAGCGTCGGATTGAAGATGAACATCCAGAGGACGCCCGCCACGGCGGGGGCGACGGCGTACGGCACGATGAGGAAGGTCTTGTAGGCCGAGGCGCCGCGCAGCACGCGGTCCGCACAGACGGCAAGCAGAAGGCTGATCGCAAGGCCGAGGAAGGCCACGAGCGCCGAGAAGACCATCGTGATCTTGAAGCTCGAGACATAGTTCGGGTCGGACAGAAGCGTTTCAAAGTTCTGAAGACCCACGAATTCCGTGCTGAGCCCGAAGGGATCCTGCATCAGCACCGACTGGTAGATGGCCTGGCCGGCGGGCAGGAAGAAGAAGATGAGCGTAATGGCGAGCTGCGGCGCCACCAGCAGGTAGGGCAGCCAGCGGTTTTGGAATACGACTCGTTTTTCCACGTTGTTGACTCTGAGGATATTAAAAACCTAACCGCAAGCATCCCGCAAGACGGCAGGGCCGTGTGCCCTGACGTCTTCGGGATGCGGTATCGCAGCAGGACGGACGCCTTCAGGGGTTCGAGGGCGTCCGCGAGCTGTCGTCGGAAAGGGCTCGTGCTTACTTCGTCACGCGTTCAAAGCGGACGAGCTGCTCGTTGCCGCGGCGGACGACGGCATCAAGGGCCTCCTTGGCGGTCGCCTTGCCGGACCAGATCTTTTCGAATTCCTCGTCAACGATCGTGCGGATGTTGGGCAGGTAGCCGAGACGAATGCCGCGGCTCTTGTCGGTCGTCTTGAGCATCTGCTTGACGGCGACGTCTGCGCCCGGATTCTTTTCGTAGTAGCCGCTGGCCTTGGCGATTTCAAAAGCCTTCTGCGTCACCGGGAGATAGCCCGTGCGCATGTGGTTGTTCGCCTGAACCTGCGGGTCGGAGAGGTAGTGGAAGAACTCGGCGACGCAGCGGTTCTGCTCGTCGGACTTGCCTGCCATGGCCCAGAGCGAGGCGCCGCCGATAGCGGTGTTCTGCGGAGCATCAGGCACGCCCTCGTAGTAGGGCATCGGCATCGTCATGTACTCGAACTTCGCGTTGCGGCGGATGTTGCCGAGCGAGCCCGAGGAGCCCATGTTGATCGCGCATTCGCCCGAGTAGAAGGTGGCGTCGGCAAGATTGCCGCGGCCCTTGTAGACGAAGGTGCCTTCCTTGGCCATGCGGGCCAGATTTTCAAGATGGCGCTGATGGAGAGGAGAGTTGACCATGAGGCGCGCGCCCGTGCCGCCGAAGCCGTTGTTGAGCGTGGCGTACTCGACGTTGTGCCAGGTGGAGAAGCTCTCGAGCTGGGTCCAGCCCATCCAGGAAGTGGTCATCGGGCAGGTTTCGCCTGCGGCCTTGAGGGCCTTGGCGGCCTTTTCGATCTCAGGCCAGGTGCGCGGGAGCTTGTCCGGCTCGGTCGGCAGGCCTGCGTTCTTGAACTTGGTGAGATTGAGGTAGAGGACGGTGGTGGAGGAGTTGAACGGATAGCTGAGCATCCTGCCGTCGGCCGTGGAATAGTAGCCGTAGACGGCGGGGATGTAGTCCTTGGGATTGAATTCGTAGCCTGCCTTGTCGAGAAGCTCGCCGACAGGAACAATGGCACCCTTGCTGAACATCATGGTTGCCGTGCCGACTTCAAACACCTGAAGAATGTTAGGGGAGCGTCCTGCGCGGTGGGCTGCGATGCCCGACGTCATCGTCTGGTCGTAGCTGCCCTTGTACGTGGACGTGAGATGACACTGCGGGGTCTTGGCGTTGAAGTCCTTGGTCACGTCGGCAACCCAGTCGCCGAGCGTATTGGCCATCGCATGCCACATCGTGATTTCAGTGGGAGCGGCGGAGGCCGCGCCCGCGGCCATAAGGGAAGCCGCCATCACGCCGGCAGCGACAAACTTTTTGCTCATGCTGTTCTCCTTTGAGCAGAGGGGGCCTTTGCCAGGCGCCGTCAGCAGCATCCGTCACCGGTCTCCGAGGACACTTCCATGAAGGAGGAAAGGCAAACTCCTTGGACGAAAAGCCTTCGTCCGATTTTGGATCATAGGGGATGCCCCCTCCCCTGTCCATACGCCGATCGGTGGATGCGCCTACCACCAGATGCTGAAGCCGCCTCCAAAGTGCGCTCTGGCAGGCCTTCGCGGCATCATGATGGGATTTTCCCTACGAAAGGCGTTTTCTGCATCCAACTGCCTCAAACGGCGCACTTCGCCGAATAGTCGCGCGGTCCGAAGACGGCCCTGCCGACCCTCACCATGGTCGCTCCCTCCGACACCGCCTCGTCCATGTCGGCGCTCATGCCCATGGAAAGCGTGTCCATGCCGGGGTGCTTCACACGGAGCCGCTCGAAGAGTGCGCGCATGGCCGCAAGGGGCCTTCGACGAGATTCGCTGTCCGCCGCCGGCGCGGGAATCGCCATCAGCCCCCTTAGCCTCAGGCCCGGATAGCCGGCGATCTCGTCCGCGAAGGCCTCGACTTCGGAAGGCACAACCCCCGACTTCGTCTCCTCTCCGTCGATGTTGACCTCGATCAGAATGTTGAGGGGCGGCATGCCAGCGGGTCTTTGAGCGGAAAGCCGCGACGCAATGCGAAGGCGGTCGACGGACTGAACCCAGTCGAAGTGCTCGGCGACGAGGCGGGTTTTGTTGGCCTGAAGCGGCCCGATGAAGTGCCACTCGCCGGGATCCTCCGGATGCACCGCACGAAAGTGCACGATCTTCTCCACCCCTTCCTGAACGTAGTTTTCCCCGAACGCCCTCTGACCGCAGGCATAGGCCTCCTCGCAGGCCTCGACGGGAAAGGTCTTCCCGACGGCAATGAGCCTGACGGAGCCCGCAGGCCTGCCCGCCGCACGCTCCGCGGCCGCAAGTTCACCCCGCACCCGTTCCAGTCGTTCGGGCAGTCCCGGCTTGAGTTCGCTCACGATGCATTCTCCTGAAAGCTGTTCGAAGGAAAGGCGTCCTTCGTGCGCAACGACAGTCTAGCAAGGGTGGCGGCGCATCGGCATCGCACGAAGATTGACGATTTCTTGACCTCCGTCAAATTTTCAAATGCATCATTTTTCGGATTTGATCCTCTCGAAGCCCCCTCCGAACAGCCGTCCCCGCCGTTCTGACGCAAACGCAGCTCACGCTGTCTTTTTCGCAAACTGAAGCCCGGAGCGGATTTGCGAAGGCGCACAACTTGCGACACACTGCATCCTTTCATGATCCTGCAAAGACACGCAATCAACCACCAAAACAAATCTTTTACTTACTCTTCAACAAGATAGCAAGAATAAAATACAAGTGGATCACGCCAGAGGATCACGGGTCGATACGCAACAGACAGACTCAAAGTACACTGACCTTACGACGACAGCATCGTTCAAGTGTTACGTTCAAGCAAATTCAGGAGTACCAGCATGTCGACCGCCGCAGTCCTTTCCGACTTTTTCACCGCAGCCCTGAGAGAGGCTCGTTCCGAACGCCCTGCCAGCCTTGCAAGCCGCATTCCCGCGCTCGACGAACTGACGGAGGGCGGCTTTCCCGTGAACGCCCTGACCGAGCTTTTCATTCCGCACGCCGGCATCGGAGAGGTCCGCATGCTGCTTCCCGCTCTGGCATCCCTGAAGCACGTCACCTGGGTGCTACCCTGCGACTCGGAGGCGGCTCCCTACGCGCCCGCCCTTGCCGACGCCGGCCTCGATCTTGACCGACAGCTCTTTTCCATTCCCTCTACGCCTGAAGAGGCCTTCTGGTGCGCGGAACAGGCCGCCGCCAGCGGAGAAACCTCGGCCGTCGTCGTCTGGCTCAATCCGCTCGTTCACGGGAAGGACGGTGCGGCCCTCGCAAGGCTCGACATGGCCGCGCACTCGACGGGCACGACGATCTTCCTCATCCGCCCCTCGAGCATGGCCTGCACGCCGTCCCCTGCCGAACTCCGTCTGATGCTGCGGCCGGGCAGGTCCGGCACCGTACACGTTCGAGCTACGCGACGCGGCGCATTCTTCGACCGCACGCGGGAAGCAGACGTCAGTCTGGAGGAAAGGCCCCTCGTTCCCGCCCCGCGCGCATGCCGCCGCAAAGTGCAACAGGCTCTCGCCTCGGCCCGTCTCTCTCCCGCCTGCTGAACGCAGCCCTCATGCTCGTCCATCAAGGAGTCCAGCTCATGAACATCGCCACCTGCGCCAAAACATCCCTCAAAGCCGTCGTCAGCGTCCCCGTCGGCATCCGTCTGCAGGAACTTCCCTCAATGGTCAAAAGTCTCTGCGCAGGGATTGCGGGCAACGCCGACTGCTCAGGCGGCGAACTCACTCTCACGCTCGAGGGGCTGGACGAAACCCGCAGGATCGTCGTCAGCGTCAATAACGGCAGCGCACGCGCCTTCACCGACGTCCTGACCGACCGACTGATCCGCACGCCCATTCCGGGAAGCCTGCGACGCATGACGCTCTCGCTTGAGCCCGAAATCTCTGATCTCATCAGGGACACGCCGAACGCTTCCGTCCCGACGGGGCTTGCCGCCCGACTTCAGGCACGCCTTGGTCCGGGACGCGTCTTCCGTCTCAGCAACCTCGATGAAGGCCTTCCCTCCACCTCGAGCCGTCTTGCTCCCGTTGCGGACGCCTTTGCGCGCAAGCCCATGAGCGCTCCTGCCGGCAAAGCAGACGTGAGGCCCACGATGCTTCTCTCTGATCCGCTACCGCTCCACGCTTCGGACGATGGACTTGCATGGCGTCAAGAGTCCCTGCGTCTGGTTGATGGTCCCGTGCGCCATGCCGACGACTCGGAGATCCGCGACTACTTTGTGGCCGAAAGTTCGAGCGGCCGCCGCGTCTGGCTTTACCGAACGGAGGATTCCGACAAGACGGAGGTCCGCTGGCACCTCCACGGGTTCTTTTCCTGAACCTATAATGAGCGGACTTCAATCCTCAGCAAGGGATCCGAGCCCGTGAAAGAACCCATTCTGCTGCACAGCTGCTGCGCGCCCTGTTCCTCCGCCATTCTCGAATGGCTTCTGCAGAACGACTACGCGCCTCACGTCTACTACTTCAATCCCAACATATTTCCTGAAGAGGAGTATCTCGTTCGCAAGAACGAGTGCATCCGCTACTGTGAAAAGCTTGCCGTTCCGTTCACGGACGGCGACTGGGACCACGCAGGCTGGCGCAACGCCGTCAAGGGACACGAATGCGATCCAGAACGCGGCGAACGCTGCAGGCTGTGTTTCGGCGTGCGCATGAGGGCCACCGCCGCCATGGCCGCAAAGCTCGGCATCAGGCGCTTTACGACAACCCTCGCAGGAAGCCGCTGGAAGCGCCTTGATCAGATTCGAGAGGCCGCGCTCGAAGCGGCTGCCCTGCACCCCGGCACCACCTACTGGGATCAGAACTGGCGCAAGGGCGGTCTGCAGGAGCGCAGGGGCGAGATCCTCAGAGAGGAAAACTTCTACAATCAGCTCTGGTGCGGCTGCGAATTCTCCATGGGACATCTTCGAGAACGCGATCCCTCCGACCTTCCCGCCCACATGAAGCCTTATCTTGAAGCACTGGGGCTTACGGGAAAGGGCTGACAAGTTTCAATGGACAGCGGGCCCGCAGTCTTCTCGGCTGCGGGCCCGCTGTCATTTCAATCCGGGTGTTTACTTCTCGTTGAGAAGCCCCTTCCTGACCTTGTAGTCGGCGAGCGCCCTCTGGGCTCTGGCCGCATCGGCCATCTTTTTGGAAAGCCCCGTGCAGGCATCCTCAGGCACCATGCGGTCATTCTCCCAGCGATAGCAGGTCACGCTTCCGTTGTCCCTGATCTCGGCGGCACCCCAGCTGCCCGCTGCGATGCCCGTATAGGAAACGATGAGGTCCATCGATTCGTTGGCAAACAGGTTGCGGCCTTCGTGAATTTCGGGCGTCCTGCCCAACACGACGCCTGCAATCGTCGGGAAGATGTCGCGATGCCCCGCCCAACGCGTGACGTCGACCTTCCCGGCGTCAGCCTCAAGGCTCTCTGGCGCCCAGATCAGAATCGGAACGCCATGCAAATGATGGGCGTAGCCGCCTGCGTACGACATGCGAAGATTGTGGTCGCCGGTCGCCACGATCAGAAGCTCGCGCTTGAGCGCGCCGCGTCTCATGTCATGCACGAATCCGCCCAGAGCATTGGCCGCGTACTGATAGGTTTCAAGAGAACCCGTCAGGATGTCGTACCTGTTGTCCGTGATGAAGGGCGGCAACTCCTTGTAGGAAACGGGATTGACCTTGACGCCGTCGGGCACCCTGTGCGGCGGATGATTGGCGGTGGAGAGCATCACGATAAAGAGCTTCTCCCCCTTCTGGTCCGCCTCCTTCAGAATCTCCTCCGCACGCTTGAACATCCAGGCGTCACCGACACCCCACGTGCCGTTCTCGACGCCGGGATAGCGGGACGACAGCTTGCCCGCACCGACAATCTCGTCGAAGCCCTGTTGCGGAAAATTGGTTTCGATCTGGCGCCAGGCCTCGGGACCCGCCGTCAAGAAGATCGTCCTGTAGCCCGCCTTCTTGTACTCAAGCATACGGGAGAAATCGAAGACGTGCCGGCCGTAGCGGCTCTGCGTGATCGGATTCAGGGGAGAGTCGAAAAGCAGGCCCTCGAGCGTCGGGAAGGTTGCCTGTCCCACACACAGCGACTGCTTGAAGACAAGCGCCGAATCGAGTTCGCCTGCCAGAGCACCCAGCGTGTCGTTGACACCGGGCTTGTGCGACTCGAACACGTCACGCCCCATGGACTCCATGACGGCCAGAACAACATGAGGCTGCGACTTGAGCGGCTTGCTCTGAGGCAGTACAGGGCGAACCTCGGCAATGAGAGCCTCAGCATCTGATGCCTTGCCAAAGCCCATCTGCTGGAGGGCGGCAATGGCGCCGCCCTTGAGTTCAAGCACCTGCATGCCCTTTCGGGCCTCATGGAAGGCAGCCATGCCGTTGGGAACAGTGGCGTTGATGAAGGCGTTCTTCGTAACGGAATAGCTCTGGATTCGAAGCGGGAAGGTGCCCAAGCTACCGCGAATGACAAGCGCCATCACGACAATCGAAAGAATCGAAAGGACGCCGTAGGCGGCCCTGCCGACCCTGCGCTCACGGCTGCGACCGAGAAGCATGGTGCACGCAAAGGGCAGAGCCGTGAAACCCGCCAGACAAAGCAGGTAGGTGAACACGGGCCAGTCCTTCATGATCGTGATGACGATCGCCTTCGTGTCGTCCTGAAGGAAGCCGAAGATGATAGGGCTGATGGGCGTTGCGTAGAAGCCGTAAAAGCCGAAGTTGATGACCGTCAGAAGCGCCGTCACAAACATGCCCACGAAGGCAAGAATGCGCGCCAGCTTCCAGAAGAAGGCCTTCCAGTAGGAAAGGAGAACGCAGATCCAGGCGGGCAGTAGCAGGATTGCCAGCCACTTGGCATCAACGCGAAGCCCCATCACCATTGCAGGTGCAAAGTCGCTCAGAAAGCCGAGATCGTCGTTTTTATAGGCGAAGAAGAAGACGATTCTCGCAATCGTCAGCAGAAGGAGTGCGGCGATGCCGAAAGCCGCTGCCCGGGCGCACCGCCCGAGCCAGTTAAAGGATTCTGTCATTGTCCGAAAGAGCCGTTGAATCATTGCAGGACCCGCATGGCACCGTGCCGTTGCAGGCCAAAGGGTGCATTCTACTTAGGCGCGAACTTTTTTTCAGTTCACAGGGCGATCATTTTTCCCCAAGAACGACGCCTTTCTGCACGAAACCTCCTCAATCTGTTGCGCTCCGAGCACGTCACGCTCCGGCCATGGCGAGTTCGGAAAGTATTTTTTGCCAAATTCGGAGAATAGGCGGAAAATTTCGGGATGCACATTCGCGGTCCCCGAATTCAGGAGGGACCGCCCATCACCAAGGCAACAACAATGAACGTTTTCCTCCTCATTGCGGCGGCAATCATCCTCATCGTCGTCCTGCTTCGCTTCAAGTGTCCGATCGGACCGGCCATTCTGGCCGGCGGCGCCCTTCTCTGGCTCTTTGAAGACCCCACTCTGCGCGCCCTCACCGAAGCCGGTCACGACATGCTAACGATGAACCGCACCTACGACCTCCTCTTTGCGCTCTACTTCGTGATGTGCCTTGAAATCCAGCTCCGCAGATCCGGCACGCTCAAGGGCATGGTCGACGCGCTCAACCGCTTCTTCTCCTCGACGAAAGTCGTCATCTCCAGCATGCCCGCCTTCCTTGGTCTTCTGCCCTCTGTCGGCGGCGCACGCTTTTCCGCTCCGATCGTCGAGACGGCCTGCGAAGGCATGGACATCAAGCCCGAAAGCAAGGCCGCCATCAACTTCTGGTTCCGCCACATCTGCGAGTTCGCCAGCCCCATCATTCCCGGCATGATCCTCGGCTGCGCCATCGCTCACGTGAGCGTCGCCGATCTCGTCATCCATCTTTTCTGGATGTCCGTCGTCGCCTTCGCCGCAGGCTGGTTCGTCATGGTCCGCCCGCTCAAGTTTGAGGAAAAGCGCCGCAAGGCCGAACTGTCGTCCGAGCAGCGCAGGACAGACCTCATCAACGTCGTGCTCGCCATCGCGCCCGTGCTTCTGAGCGTCGTTCTCATGATGGCCTTCAATCTCTCCGCCGCCCTCGCCATGGGCGCCGTGGTCGTGCTGCTCATCCCCGTACTTCTGATGATGAAGCGCGGCGTGAGCGTCAAGGACGTGTTCGTCGGCGCCGCCGACTGGCGCCTTCTCCTCAACGTCGGCTGCATCCTCTTCTTCATCCAGCTTCTTGAGGCCACGGGCATCCTGCACCAGATCATCACCTGCTTCGAAGGCTCGGCGCTTCCCGTGCCCGTCATCATCGCGCTCACGAGCTTCGTCATCGGCATCCTCACCGGCATGAGCCAGGGCCACGTCGCCATCGTGATGCCGATCGTGGCGGGCCTCATGCCCGGCTCTCTTGATCTGGCCGGCGTCGCCATGGTCTTCGGTGTCGCAGGCCAGATGATCACGCCCACCCACGTCTGCCTCACGATCACGATCGACTACTTCAAGTCGGACTTCTTCAAGACGCTGGTGCCCGTCATCCTTGCGGAAGCCATCGTTCTCGTCGTCTTCTCGGCCTGGACCTGGCTCACTTGGGCAGCCTGACCGCATCCCAGATCCATCAGGCGGGGCCTGACGCTCACACGCGTCGCCCCCCCTTTCTTTCCCCGCACCTCCTGATTTGACTTCCGCTTAACGTCAGTACCAGCAAACGGGGTAAAATATTGACTTTGTTCAGCTTTCAAGCCGCGCGTCCAACCCCGCGCGCGTCCGCTCTCCGCGCCCGAAGCCGCAGTGCTCAGGCGGGACCCTTTTCAAACAACGAGTTTTAGTGATGAAGACGATTCGCACCCGCATTGCACCGAGCCCCACGGGCATGATGCATCTCGGCACCGCCCGCACGGCCATCTACTGCTGGGCCGTCGCCCGCCACTTCGGCGGCAAGTTCCTGCTTCGCATCGAGGACACCGATCAGGTCCGCTCCACGAAGGAGGCCGTTCAGGTCATTCTCGACGGCATGAAGTGGCTCAACCTCGACTACGACGAGGGTCCCGTCTATCAGATGGACCGCCTCGAGCGCTACCGCGAAGTCGTCGACCAGATGCTGGCCGACGGCCGCGCCTACTACTGCTACGCCACGCCCGAAGAGCTCGACGCCATGCGCGAAGAACAGAAGGCCAAGGGCCTCAAGCCTCGCTATGACGGTCGCTGGCGTCCTGAGAACTGTCAGGGCAAGCCCATCCCCGAAGGCGTGAAGCCGGTCATCCGCTTCCGCAATCCCGATGACGGCGCCGTCACCTGGAACGACGCCGTCTACGGCACGATTACGGTCTCCAACAGCGAACTTGACGACCTGATCATCATGCGCAACGGCATTCCCACGTACAACTTCGCCGTCGTCGTCGACGACTGGGACATGGAAGTGAGCCACGTGATCCGCGGCGCGGACCACATCAACAACACCCCGCGCCAGATCAACATCTACCGCGCGCTCGGCGCTGAAGTGCCCGTCTTCGCCCACCTGCCGCTCATCAATGGCCAGGACGGTCAGAAGCTCTCGAAGCGCCACGGCACCGTCTCCGTGCTCGAATATGAACGTCAGGGCTACCTCCCCGAAGCCGTCTTCAACTATCTCGCCCGCCTTGGCTGGGGCCACGGCAACATGGAGAAGTTCACCCGCGACGAGCTCGCCGAAGTGTTCGAGCTCTCCGACTGCTCCCGTGCTGCCGCCCGCATCGACTGGAAGAAGTTCGACTGGCTCAACCAGCAGTACATGAAGGAAGCCGACGCGAATCGTCTGGCCGATCTCACGAAGGCCCGCATCGAGGCCCGCGGCGGCAAGGTTGAAGGCGGTCCCGATCTCGCTGCCGTCTGCGAACTGCTGAAGTCCCGCTCCGCCACTCTCGAAAAGCTGGCCGACGCCGCCCTCTTCTTCTACGTTGAACCCAAGGTCAACGAAGAGGAAGCCACCAAGGTCCTCGCCGACGGCGGTCGCGAAGCCCTCAAGCTCTTCGGTGAAAAGCTCGAGGCCGTCTCCGACGTTACGCCTGAGGCCGTCTACGGCTGCATTCAGGCCGTGATGGAGGAGCAGGGTGTTGCGATGAAGGTTCTCGCCAACCCGCTCCGCGTCTGTGTCTGCGCCGCCGATCGCACACCGCAGATCGACAAAACGCTCTGCCTCATCGGCAAGGAAGAAGTGCTCGCCCGCATCGCCCGCGCGCTCTGATTTCTGACAGAGGCAACAAGCTGATCAGTTGAAGCTCAGTCCGCAAGCATCCGGGCTGAGCTTTATTTTCATCCTTATTACGCAAAATATTGACTTAACGCAAACCCCGATTCGCATCTTCTGGAAAAACGGCGTATAGTTCATCTCCTACGAAACAACGTCCCTATCGTCTAGTGGTCCAGGACCGCAGCCTCTCACGTTGCTAACGCGGGTTCGAACCCCGCTGGGGACGCCACAACTCAACCTCCGCAGTATCTTGAACTGACGGAGGTTTTGTTTTATCAGAACGCCGCCCGCCTATTCTCAACATCACAACTCCCCTCTTTATAATCTCCACATCCGGTCGCTCAACTGGCGAGAGAGTCCCAACTCTTGCAAGCACACCGTTTCCGTCTCCCATCAACGACACATCCAAAATAGCCAAAATGGGGTTCCTGCGAAAGTACATTTTTCCCATCCTGTTTGGGGTCATTTTCTTCAGTCTGTTCAAAAATCACCTCCCGAAATTCAAGGTGCTGTCGGCGCTGGAAACCATTGACCTGCTGAAAAAGAACGACAAGCTTTCCCTTGTGCGTTTTGGCGACGGTGAGTTCGACATCATCGCCCAAAAGAGGGGACCAAACTACCAGAGAACCTCTCCGCGCCTCAGGGAAGCGCTTTTGAAGATTTTGAACAGCAGGAGCATTTGCGTGGCCGTTCCTGAGGCTCTGTCAGTGGATGTGCTGACACCAGAAAACAGCACCAATTCCCACTTGAGATTCTGGAGAACCTATGTCGTCTTGAGAGCTCAGCTGTTCCGCCACATTCTCGATTCAACCCGTTTGTATGGGGATGCCTGCGTTTCAAGACCCTATACCAATAGTCAAGATGACCAGCTTGCTACTCAAGTTTTTAGGCAGATCCGAACACTCTGGGCCAATAAAAATGTTGTCGTGATCGAAGGGGAGCTTACCCGTTTCGGAGTCGGAAACGATCTTCTCAACGACGCAGCCAGCGTCAAAAGAATCATCGGCCCTGCCAAAAACGCCTTCGAAAAATGCGATCAGCTCCTCGAAGAAGCCCGCAAACAGCCCGAGGATACAATCTTCATCGTTGCACTCGGTCCCGCAGCCAAAATCATCGCCTACGAACTCTCCAACCAGTTCAAAACCCTTGATCTGGGGCATCTGGACATTGGATACGAATGGTATCTGAGAAAAATGAAGGAGGGCGGCAGCGTCCCCAACAAATATGTCAATGAAGCCAGAGTCAACTTCGATTCCGAGTCAGAACCTTTCGACCCAAGTCTTTACGAATCTCAAATCATCGCCAAGTTTTTGAACTAGACGACTTTCGCCTCCGCTGGTTGTGCGCCTGCAGAGGCTTTCTTTTGAAGTAGAGACTCGCTTCAAAGGCCGCCCGCAAGCAGGGCGAGAACGCCGCCATGGGCGCGCGTGCGAACACCGTGCACGGGTTTGCGCACGGTTTGAACGGAGGAAGTGCGGGAGGAACGACTGGAACGAGGCTTTTCGCCCGCCTTGCGCACGCTGACGCTGCCGTCGGCTTCAACGACGAACTCCACGCAGGAGCAGCCTTCCTCGAGTCCGAGAAAGTCACGAATTTCCTTGGGGATCGTGACCTGCCCCTTGATGGTAAGACGATGCGACATATGCTTCTCCTTCATGCAGATAAATGTTGATGGATGTGCATGCCGCGGAACTTTTTCGGTCAGGGGCCTCATCCTCGATGAAGCTCCGGTCCTGATGCGAAAAAGCCTCCCGCAGCGTACACGCATGTCGAGAGGCATTGCCATTCTCCGTATGTTTGTCGGTGCGCGATGAGCTACCGGCCACATGGCCTCCCGCGGAGGCCACCACCTTGCCCGGAGGCGGGCAGGTTGGCGTGAGGGCTTTTAGGAAAGTCCTCATCTCTTCATGCTGTCGAATTAATATACACGTCCGAGGCACTTCGTCGCAACACGCCTACCATGGATAGGTGATGGACAAAGTGCCTAGACGAGCTGATCATTTCGATCAATCGCGTCGACGGGGAAAGCCGCAAAGCAGAACCGCCGCCTGTCGGGGCTTTCGAACGGTCTCGCGCTCGAAGACTCGAAGCTCTTCGGGCTTGCCTGAAGCGCCGCTGCGCTCACGATAGGGCGTGTCGAAGATCGGATCTCGGTTGCGGTGGGAGGGCGGCACATATGCACGGGCACGCTCCTTGGCGAGACGTTCATCCTCGGGCGTATCGACGCGCTCGATCTCTCGCTCGCCACGTCGTTCGGGACGCTCTCCTGAGGCGCGGCGCATTTCCGAACGAGCCTGACGCGAGAGCGGGCGCAGGGGCTTCTGTTCGAAGGTCTGCTTCGTGAGCTTCTCGATGGCGTCGACAAGACGGCCGTCTTCGCGCGTCGCGAGCATGATGGCAAGGCCGTGGGAACCGGCTCGACCGGTACGGCCGATGCGGTGCACGTAGTCCTCGGCGCTGAACGGAACATCATAGTTGATGACGCAGGGCAACTCCTTGATGTCCAGACCTCGCGCCGCGACGTCGGTCGCAACGAGAACATGGATGGCGCCCGACTTGAAGCCGTCGAGCGCCGCCTGACGCTCCTCCTGCGTCTTGTCGCCGTGAATGGCGTCTGCATTGATCCCGACGCGCTCAAGCGTGCGGGCAAGGCGACGGCAGGTGATCTTCGCGTTGACGAAGACGATGACCTGCTCGAGCGGCTTGTTTTCGGGACCTCGCGTCTTGAGGATGTCGATCAGCACGTCCGTCTTCTCGCGATCCGCGACCTGAAAGACCTCCTGAGTAACCGTGTCGGCCGTCTGATTCTGACGGGCGACTTCGATCATGAACGGATCGGGCTTGAGGAAGTTCTTCGCGAGCCTGGCGATGTCGGGCGAGAACGTAGCCGAAAACATCAGACTCTGACGGTTGGCCGGTAGAAGCTTGAGGATGCGGCTGATGTCAGGCAGGAAGCCCATGTCGAGCATGCGGTCAGCCTCGTCGAGCACGACGACCTCGACCTGAGAGAGATTCGTCGCGCGCTGCTCGATATGGTCAAGCAGACGGCCCGGCGTCGCCGTCAGAATTTCGACGCCGCGGCGGAGCATGTCGGACTGCGGACGAATGTCGACGCCGCCGTAGACCACACCGACGCGCAACGGCGTGTCCGCCGCATACTGCGTCATGTTGGCAGAGACCTGATCGGCCAGCTCGCGCGTAGGCGTCAGAATGAGCGCGCGCACGGGATGACGGGCGGGCGACATCGAGGTGTTCGCATGCGGAAGAATGCGGGCGATGAGCGGGAGACCGAAGCTCGCCGTCTTGCCCGTGCCCGTCTGGGCTGCGCCCATCACGTCTCCCCCCTTCATCACCACGGGAATGGCCTGAAGCTGAATCGGCGTCGGCTCCTTGTAGCCGATGCGTTCGATGGCGGACATGATGCGGGAGTCGAGATTGAATTGTGCGAACGATGACATGCTGCTGGCGTTCTCTTGGAATGGCTCTTGAGTGTGGGCGGCGTCGCAAGGGCACTTGCTGAACGCCTGAAAACCGTTATTTTAGCGGGATTCCGCACGTGGCGCAGTTTTCGGCCACCCGCATCAGGGCGGCGCGTCCTCCCGAAAACGCGAAAAGGCTCCCGAAGGAGCCTTTTCAGGCGACTCCGCACGAGGCGGAGTCAAGGGGATCAGTTCTCAGTCAGGTAGTCGCGCAGACGTTCCTGGAACTCGGGACTGCGAAGCTTGCGGATGGCCGCCGACTCGATCTGGCGGACGCGCTCGCGCGTAAGACCGAGCGCATGGCCGACTTCCTCAAGCGTGTGGTCCTTGTTCGTACCGATGCCGTAGCGCAGGCGAAGCACCTGAGCCTCACGGGGAGCGAGATCGTCAAGCGACTTCTTGATGCATTCGATCATCGAACGGTCCTGGAAGGCACGGCTCGGATCGTCATGTTCATCGCCGCGCACGAAGTCGAGCTTCGTCGCATCCTCGTCATCACCGATTGGTGCGTCGATGGACTCGACGCCGCGCATAGCCTGCGTGAGAAGCTGCACCTTGGCGAGCGGAAGCTCGGCAAGATCGGCAAGCTCCTGCTCGGTCGGCTGCCGGCCGTGCTCCTGCAGGAAGTGCTGCTTGTGACGGCGGATCTTGTTGTAGGACTCCGTCATGTGGACCGGAATGCGGATGGTGTTGCCGAAGTCGGCCACGGCACGCGTGACGGACTGACGGACCCACCAGGTCGCATAGGTCGAGAACTTGTAGCCTCGGCGATACTCGAACTTGTCCACAGCCTTCATCAGACCAAGGTTGCCCTCCTGAATCAGGTCGGTCATCGCGAGACCGCGGTTGACATAGCCCTTGGCGATCGAGATCACCAGACGCAGGTTCGCCTCGATCATGCGGGCCTTGGCCTGCATGAGATTCGTCTGCGCAAGCTTGAGCAGACGGGCAAGTTCGCGCTGGCTGGCGATCGTCATCATCGCGCGCTCCTCGAAACCGCGCAGATGACGCTGCTCCTCGTGCAGAACGCCAAGGTTGCGCGCAACGGCAGGCGCCCACGGCGTCTCGCTCTCGGCGATGGCCTCAAAAAGCCCGTCGGCGGTCGGATCACCGTTGATCACGTCAAGCGTGGCGCGCTGCGGCATGCGGCACTGGTCGGCAAGAACCCTGCGGACGTTCTTGAGGGACGTCGTCACCTCGTCCATGTGCTTGGAGATGTCCTCGGAGAGCTGCGTGACAACCTTCACGGAGAAGCGCACGGGCGCGAGGAGCTCGGCGATGGCGGCGCAGGCGGCCTTGTAGGCCTCGGCGTCGCCCTTCGGGCCGAAGTTGGCGCGAACGGTCTCAAGATGCCTGCCGCAATTCTCGAAGATGTCGAGCACGCGAGCGCGCATCTCCTCGAGCTGGTCGGCCGTCATGGCGGCGGCGCCGATGTCGGTGGCGATGTCGTCGCCGTCAGAGGAGACGGCGTCCACTTCCTCGAGGTTGTCCGTAAAGCCGTCGACGAGCGTGTCGACGGAGACGGACGTATCCTTGAGGGTTTCGGCCATCTTGCAAAGCTCGGCCACGGCCATCGGATACTGCACGAGCGTCGAGACAAGCCTGCCCGTGAACATTTCGATCGACTTGGCAACCTCGATTTCACCCGCACGGGTGAGAAGCTTGTGCGAGCCCACGCCGCGCAGATAGGCGCGGAGAGGATCCTTGGAGAGGCCTGCGGACTCCTCGGGCGTCAGCATGGCGGCGGCGTCATCCTCGTCGATGTCCTCGGCCTCGTCGACGCCGTTGCCGGTGATGAGAAGGTCGTCTTCGTCGGGACGCGTCTCGAACACCTTGATCGAAAGGCGGCCGAGCGCCTCCGTGATCTCCTGCACGTTTTCGGCCGTACGCACGGCGCTTTCAGGCAGGTGGTCGTTGATTTCCTCAACCGTCACCCAGCCGCGGGAGCGGCCGAGACGCACCAGAGCGCCGTAGCCATTGCCCGCCGTCACCGAACGGCGGCTGCCAGAAGCAGAACCCTGTTCCTCGGAACCTTCATCCTCCCACTTGTCGAGTTCTGCGGCTTCATCGTCGATGGAAGAGTCCTCCTCCATTTCGTCGATGTCGTCATCATTCTCAAAAGCGTCTTCGTTCGTCTTCATCTGTTCCAATCTCTCGTTGGCGGGGCTCTTATTGTTGCAATTGCCCCGCTTCTTCCTAATTTCTCCGGACCGCCTCGGCGCCGCCCTTCTCCCGCATCCTCCTCTCGTCCGCCCGAATCATTCTGTCTTCTCGGGGCCTGCCGACTATCGGCCTGGGAGCCATGCATCCAGGGAAAAGCAGCCGGTCATCCTCGCAGCCCGGCGCTGCATCGATTATTTTTCGTCCTACGTCAGCGCGCTTCGTGCCGTCGTTGCCTGATCTCCCGTTCTCTTCCGGAGCAACGCGATCCTGCGCCTCCGGCGGTCCAGACCGCACGACGCCTTCCGCGACAGTGTCGGCAGACACCGTCATGGGCGAAAAAGGCGGATAGCTTAACACTGCGCCATACTCTTTTCAAGCAGAAAAAGCAACAAACGGCGAAACGCCGCCCGTCGCCCTCCCGTCAGGGCCTCCGAGCGGCACGGGCGCCGCATTTGAAAACGGGGAACGGCCTTAGCCGCTCCCCGTCATGCAAGGCATCAATCCTTTCCGTCGCCCTCGACGAAGCTTCTCAGCTTGTCGGCTCTAGACGGATGACGAAGCTTTCTGAGCGCCTTCGTCTCGATCTGGCGGATGCGTTCGCGCGTGACGTCGAACTGCTTGCCGACCTCCTCAAGCGTGTGGTCGGACTGCATCTCGATGCCGAAGCGCATGCGCAGAACCTTGGCCTCCCTCGGGGAAAGACTGTCGAGAACCTGACGGACGGTTTCGGAGAGGCTCGTGTTCTGAATGGCCTCGGCGGGCGCCACCGTCTGCGTGTCCTCAAGGAAGTCGCCGAGATGGGAATCGTCATCGTCGCCGATCGGTGTCTCCATCGAGATGGGCTCCTTGGCGATCTTCATAATCTTGAGAATTTTGTCCTCGGGCAGCTCCATCAGCTTCGCAAGCTCGCGGGAATCGGGCTCGACGCCCGTTTCCTGCAGGATCTGGCGCGTGATGCGATTCATGCGGTTGATCGTCTCGATCATGTGCACGGGAATGCGGATCGTACGGGCCTGGTCCGCGATCGAACGCGTGATGGCCTGACGGATCCACCAGGTGGCATAGGTCGAGAACTTGTAGCCGCGGCGGTACTCGAACTTGTCGACGGCTTTCATGAGGCCGACATTGCCCTCCTGAATGAGATCGAGGAACTGCAGGCCGCGGTTCGTGTACTTCTTCGCGATCGAGATGACGAGCCTGAGATTGGCCTCGGTCATCTCACGCTTGGCGTTGCGTGCCTTGGCCTCGCCCGTCGCCATCTGCTTGTAGGTATCAAAGAGCTCGGGCACGGTCATGCAGGCATTCGAGACCAGTTCGGCAAGCTTGCGCTGCTCCTCCTCAACCGTGGGCCTGAGGTGCTCGAGATAGGCGGCCTTTTCGGGATTGTCACGTACAATGGCGCTCATCCAGTCAAGATCGGTCGCATGATCGGCAAATGTTGCAAGGAACCACGTGCGGTCAAGCCCGACGCGGCGCACGAGCTCGTTGTAGATCGTCTTCTGGCGGGTGCGCACCTCGTCGATCGTCGTGCGAAGAAGCTCGCAGAGCTTGTCAGCGGTCTTGGCGGTGAAGCGCACGGCCATCAGCTCGCGCTGGATCGAATCCTTGAGCGGGTCGAGCCTGTCGCTGCCGTAACCCTCCTCGCGGACAACGGTCTTGAGCGTATTGAAATGCTCCTCCACGACGGCAAAGATCGCGAGGCTGCGCTGCTTCATGTCCTCGAGCTGGTCCACCGTCATGGCGGAGGCGCCCATGTCGGTCTCATCGTCGTTGTGGCCGAGCACGTTGCCCGTATCATCCGCAGCAACGAGGCCGTCGACGATGTCGTCAATGGGCAGCGTGCCCTCGCGGATTTCATGCGCATAGCCGACGATCGCCGCCACGGTGACCGGGCAGCGGGAGATGGCGAGCACCATGTGCTTCAGGCCGTCCTCGATGCGCTTGGAGATTTCGATTTCGCCTTCACGGGAAAGAAGCTCCACCGAGCCCATCTCGCGCATGTAGATGCGCACGGGGTCGGTCGTGCGGCCGAATTCGCTGTCGACGGTCGAGAGCGCGGCTTCGGCCTCCGCATCCGCATCCTCCTCGCTGGCAACGCTCTCGTTGCCCATCATGGCGAGCGTATCCTCGTCGGGAGCGGATTCAAAGACCTGAATATGCAGATTCGAAAGAATCGCCACGACGGTCTCGATCGCATCGTCATCGATCAGGCTGTTGGGCAGGTTGTCGTTGATTTCGCCGTAGGTGACATAGCCGCGCTCGCGCCCCATGCGGATGAGCGTGAAGAGCTTGGAACGGCGGTCCTCGGTGGAGTCCTCCTCGTCGGAGCCGTAACCGTTGAGAAGCGCCTTCTTGTCGCGGGCGCTGCGCGCCTTGCGCTTGCGGCGGCCGATCTGGGCGTCCGTCTCCGCCTCGCCGACTTCATCGGCCTCGTCCTCTTCGGAAAGATCATCAGGCAGATCGGGAATGTCCTCCTCGTAGTCGACGTCGTCGTCAAGCACAGCGTCGAAGTCGCCCGTTCCATCGTCGTCGTATTCGGCCAGATCGTCCTCATCCGAGCGTCCCTTGGCCTTCGACTTCTTTGAAGCGGTCTTCCTACGCTTCGGCGCGGCCTTTGCGGCACCCGCCTCCTTTTCCTCGGTCCCCGCCTTCTTGCGGCGGGTGCGGCGGGGCTTGGCGGCCTCCTCTTCAGCGGCGGGAGCCGCTTCCTCGACGGCAGGGGCGGCTTCAGCGGCCTCGGCGGTCTTGCGGGTACGGCGACGCACGGGCTTGGTCTTGGGGGCCTCCGCCTCTTCAGGGGCCTCCACGGAGAGCTTCAGACCGGCGGTTTCCAAGGTCGCGACCTCCTTCTCGGCGCGCTTTGCTGGGGCACGCCTCCTTTTGGGAGCCACCGTCTGAGGCGCCTGCTCCGTTTCATCCTGAGCCGCCTCATTCACCGTCGTCTTTTTGGATACAGCCATACCTGCCCTCTTCTGCTGAGACGGCGCGCATCTCTCTCACGCCGACTCCCTGCGCTGCGCACGACTGACTAGGCCGAGCGGCACGCGGATCAAACACGGAGACCCGGAGGCCTCCCTTCGCCGCTGCATGCGGAGCATGGCGCCCGTCGGGCGCCCTCCGACGCATCTTTTGCCCTGACTTCTTCCGGTCGAAAAACTCACGGCAAAATCCGCGTGTCGTCTCCACGTGATGTCATTCGCCAAACCGGGAGCCGATATGCTTTTTTCAAAGGTTTCAAAAAAGTACGTCTTTCCGCTTGACAAAGCAAAGGACAACGACTTAATCATTTTGCCACACCGCCTCCCGAAAGTGGAGGCGGCATAATGGCAATCCCTGCCTTCGAAGTCGTGTTTTTCCGTCAGAAAGCATGCTTTTAATCAAAAAAACGGCGGAAAATTCCGCCGTTTATGATGGTTTGTCCGAATAGGCACCCTCTGTCGGAGCCCTACCTCCTGCCCGCAAAGAGCCAGGGACAGCACACCCTCTCGAGCAGTCCGATGACGCCGTAGATCACGAGACCAAGAAGGCTCATGCCCAGAATGGCGTTGAACATGGAGAGCACGTCCCCCATGCCCCAGGCGTCCATGATGAGGTAGCCGAGCCCCGAGGTGGTTGCGAAGCTTTCGGCCAGAAAGAGCACCGCGACCGCCGTGCCGCTCGCCACCTTGAGGGAGGTGAAGAGCGCAGGGAGCGCTGCAGGAACATAGAGATGTCGGACGGCCTCGGCCGTCGTGCCGCCCATCGAGCGGAAGGCCTTGGCCCAGGAGGGATCGATGCTGAGCGCCCCCGCACGGATGATGACGAGCACCTGATAGCCCGTTGTAAGCGCAATGAGGAGAACGCGCGAGGCGTCTCCGAGCCCCACCAGCGTGAAGAACACGGGAAGCAATACGATCTTGGGCAGCGGATAAGTAATGAAGAGGAGCGGACTGCCCGCCAGATCCGCCGCACGGCAGTGTCCGAGCAGAAGTCCCAGAGGAAAGGCAACCGCGACGGCCGCAACAAGGCCGAGCGTCAGGCGCCAGAGGCTCACGAGGATGTGCCCCCAGAATTCAGGCGTGCCTAGAGACTCGGCGAAGAGCCTGATCGTGGCCACGGGATCGGGCAGAAGGTCGGGTCCGAGCGCAAGCGCGCCCGCGTGCCAGCATCCGCCCAGAAAGAGAAAGCCGAGGATGTAGCGCATCACGATCATTCGTCCTCTCCCGAAGCGGCCGCCAGCCCCGCGTGGATGCGGCGCACGGTGTCGTAAAAGGCGGGCGAGGCCCTGTCGCCGCAGCCGAGCTCCTGCGAGTAGGCGGGATTTTCAAAGCATTCGGGCGCTCTGCGGCCGTGGGGCGCAAGCATCAGGACATGCGAACCGAGCGCAACGGCCTCGCTGATGTCGTGTGTCACCAGAATCACGCTGCATGGATGCCTGCGGCGGAGCGCCGTCAGGAAATCCTGCATGCGCGCGCGCAAAAGCGCGTCAAGAGCCGAGAAGGGCTCGTCCATGAAGAGAACCTGAGGCTGCACAATGAGCGCGCGGCCGAGCGCAAGACGTTGCCGCTGTCCTCCCGAAAGCTCGGAGGGAAAGCGCGACTCGAGCCCAGAGAGTCTGAGTTCGGAAAGCATGGCCGAGACACGCCCGGCCGAATCGGCGCAGCGTCCGGCGGAAAGCTCCAGTGGAAGCGCGAGGTTCTCCCTCACGCGCTTCCACGGAAAAAGACCGAGATGCTGCCAGACGAAGCTTGTGCGCATATCCTGAATCGAACGGACTCCGCCCTGAGGAGAGGTCCACCTGACCGTCCCCGAAATCGCAGGCCTCAGCCCCGCGAGAGCGGTGAGAAGCGTCGACTTCCCGCAACCGGACTCGCCGACGATGGCAAGCGAGGCCCCCGGCGGCAACGACAGATCCAGCCCCTCAATGACGGGCCTGCCGTCGTAGCCAAGCGTAAGCCCGTTGCAGGCCAGTCCCGGCGGCTCAAGCGCCTCTTCCCTTTGATTCTGCATGCGCACCTTCGAATTACGGACGGATCACCACGCTGTCGTAAGCGGGCACCGCCTTGATCATGTTCTTTCCGACCATCCATTCTCCCACGCGGCGCACGTCTTCGGCGCTCGGCAGGGGAGGCAGACCGTCATTCGTGCCGAACATGGAGAAGCGGACCATCGTGTAGTTCTGCGCAACGGGCGCAGGTAGCAGGCCCTTCTTCACCATGACGGCGCGGAAGCGGTCGGGCTCCGACTCGATGAGTCTGGCGGCGTCCGCCACGGCACCCCGGAAGGCGGCGACGGTCTTGTCGTCAAGCCTGTCCTTCTTGAGCGCAACGACGGCAAGCGCCTCGTTGAGACCGCGGTCATCCCAGATCACGCGTCCGCCCTTCGCTTCGACGACGGAGACGAGCGGCTCGGGCAGCATGGCCGTCGCGGCCTTGCCGGTCTGAAGCATCTGAAGGCGGATCGGGATTTGCTTGACCTCAAGGTTCCTGAGCGCGCCGTCGGAAAGCTTTTCCTCAGCCTTCATGCGGTCGAGAAGGTAGTCGATGATCGTGGCGGAGCTCATGGCCGTCTCAGTGCCGTCGAGATCCTTGAGCGAGCGGATCTTCTCGGCGGCAGGCGCGACGACGAGACCGAAGGCACGCTGTGCCCGGCTCGTATGGGTCGTCGTGAGAATCACGGCCTGGGGAACGCCGCGCTCATTCTGAGTGAAGACGTTCATCAGATCGCCGAAATGCCCGTCAAGGCGGCCCGCACGCATGGCGGCACCAAGTTCGAGAGCAGACTTGAAGGGAATCACCTCAACGTCAAGCCCTCTGGCCTTGAACAGCTTCTCGTCGGCCGCGGCGTGGATCACAATGGCGTCGGCGGCTGGAAGCACACCGATGCGAAGGGGCTCGGCGTCGACCGCCGCAGAAACCATCGTGCCGGCAGCCAGCAGGGCCGCCCATAAAGTCTTCTTCAAAATGAGCTCCTTAGGGAAAAGCTAGTCGCGCCGGCGCGCGGCCTCCCCCGCCGTCACAGACCCACGTTGAGATCCGCGTCGGGATCTCCGGCGTCGTCATAGCGGTAGGGAGCTTCATCGTCGAACGGCACGTCGGGCGGCATGCCCGAGACGTCATATTCTTTCATACCATCGGGTACAAAATCAACCTTCTCATCCGAAAGCTCAGGCGGCAAGCTCTCCGCGAAGGCGGTGAAATCTCCCGCGGTACGCCCTGCGGCGCTTGCTGCCAGAGCCTCCCTCACGGCACTCGTTGAAACACGGGAGGCTCCCTGAGGCGCGGCCTGCGCGCCCGAGACAGAAGAAGTCCCCGTGTCGCCCCTGAGGAAGCGCTGCAGCTGCGCGACGATCGGATTGGACGAAAGAGGGGCGAACTCGCCGCCCGAAGGCTTTTCAGCCGCACGCTGGCTCTCGAACCTTGCCTGATTCTCAATGCGCAGGCGGTACTCGCGCTCCGCAAGACGGGCCTCGTCCGCAAGGCGCTGAAGCTCAGCCCTTCTGTCGTTGAGCCTGCGCATCGCGTCCATGTCCCTCGCCGCATCATGGGCGAGCATTTCGATGCGGGCCTTCGTGCGCTCGAGCTCGAGCTCGATGAAGGCCTTCCTTACCTCAAGACGGGCGCCCTCCTCGGGCGTGCCCGTCGAGAGCTCCTCGGTGAGGAGCTCCTCATAATAGGAAAGGCTGGCGCTCTCTCCGAGCCTCATGAGAAGGGAAGCAGGATTGACGCAGCCTCCTTCCTCGTCCTCGGCCGCCGCTGCGCGCCAGACCTCGATGATGCGTTCGGCGGCGGGATGCGTGCTCGACAGGAACTCCTCCTCGATCGAGTGGCTGAATTCGCTCACGAGATGAGGATAGGAAAGGAGGCACTGGAGCATGCGCTCCCTAACGTCCTTGACGCGAACTCGAGGCTCGGGTGCGGGCTTCGCGGGCCAGCGTGGAAAGCGGTCGTCACGCCTGCGGGCAAAGCCGCCACGGCCCTGCTGCCGGCCGCCATCGAAGGACGGCCTGGAGGGAGCGGCGCCGGCGAGCCCGTACTGGCGCTCGATGTCATCCGCCTGCAGGCGGGCGATGCCTGCGAGCTCGCGGATGAATGCAAGCCGCAGAATGGGAGCATGCTGCATCGAGAGCACCCAAGGCTTGGCCTCGGCCACGAGCTTCGCACGCTCCTCGGCGTACATGAGCTCCTTCCCTTCGAGAAGGAGCTTCTTCATGAAGTCCGTGAGTCCGTAGGCCTTTTCAATCTGGCGCTCGAACCCCTCCGCGCCCTCCGCCTTGATGAGGCTGTCGGGATCGTGCTCGGGCGGCAGAATGATGAAACCCGCCTTCTGCACGTCCGTGATGACAGGCAGGGCCGCCTCAAGCGCACGACGCGCGGCCTTGCGGCCGGCGGCGTCGCCGTCGAACGAGAAGTAGACGCTGTCGGTGAGCTTGAAGAGCTTCCTGACATGCTCGGGCGTGATCGACGTGCCGAGTGCGGCGACGGCCTCCTCGAACCCGGCCTGCGAAAGCTGGATCACGTCCATGTAGCCCTCGCAGACGATGGCGCGACCCTTGCCGTAGATCGCCTCCCTGCCCTCAAAATAACCGTAGAGTTCGCTGCCCTTGTGGTAGATCGGCGTTTCGGGACTGTTGAGGTACTTGGGCTGCTCGTCGCCGTTCATCGTGCGGGCGCCGAAACCGATCACAAGGCCCTTGGCGTTGCGGATCGGGAACATGATGCGCCCTCTGAACGCATCGTAGCGCCTGTCGTTCCTGACGTTGACAAGACCGCACTCCTCAAGCGCCCTGTCGGAATACTTCTCTCCGAAAAGGGTCTGAAGGGGATGCCAGTCGTCGGGCGAATAGCCGAGACCGAACTTCGCAGCCGTGGCGGCCGAAATGCAGCGGTTCTTGAGGTAATCGGAGGCCCCAGCGTTCCGCCTGAGCTGCTCCGTGTAAAAGGCCGCGGCCTCTCCCATGTAGTCCGTGAGCGTGCGCGCCTTCTCGCGGGCTTTGATCTTTGCGGGCGAGCGGTCCTCGGGAACCTCCATCGAGTAGTAGCCCGCAAGCTTTCTCACCGCATCAGGGAATTCAAGCCCCTCGTACTTCATGATGAAGCCGATGGCGTTGCCCGCCTCACCGCAGCCGAAGCACTTGAAGAACTGCTTCGTCTGGCTCACCGAGAAGGACGGCGTCTTCTCTTTGTGGAAGGGACAGCAGCACATCCAGTTGCGCCCCGCCTTCTTCAAAGGGACGTAGCGGTTGATCACGTCGACGATGTCGGCGCGTTCAAGCAGTCCTGTGATAAAGCCCTCGGGAATCATGGATGGTCTTGCTAGGGGAAAAGGCGTGGATCTTCCGCCCGGAAGGGGCGGCGGGTAGGATTTTGATTATAGAGCCTTGAGCGGGCCGGCTCTCGGGTGCCTCCTGAGGGCGCCCAATAAAAAAGAAGGCCGCCCAAGAGAAACTCTTGAGCGGCATTCCTGCGTTATGAACGTGCGGCTTAGAGCAGCCGCACCCGCCATGCAGCGGACTTCGACTTAAGCGGTGAGCTTCGCCTTGACGAGAGCGCTGACCTTGCCCATGTCGGCACGGCCCGTCACCTTCGGCTTGACGATCGCCATCACCTTGCCCATCGCAGCCATGCCGGTCGCACCGACTTCGGCAACGGCAGCATCAATGACGGCAGCGATCTCCTCGTCGGAAAGTCCCTTCGGGAGATACGCTTCGAGCACCTTGATTTCGACCGATTCCTTGTCAGCGAGATCCTGACGGTCCCCCGCCAGATACTGCTGCACGGAATCCTGACGCTGCTTGACCATCTTGGCGATCACCGAGAGGATCAGGGCATCGTCGGCCTCGATCTGTTCGTCGACCTCACGCTGCTTGATCGCGGCAAGGAGCAAGCGAATCGTGCTCAGACCCGCCGCGTCATGCGCACGCATGGCAGCCTTCATATCTTCGCGGATTCTGTCCTTAATCATCACCATCCTTCGTGAGGAAAAAATTGTTTGTCTGTGGAGCTTTGTGCCGCCGCCCAACCGACAGCACGGGGATCGGCGGCCTCCGGCCTCCAACGCCCGGGCAGAAACTCGAATTAGTAGAGCTTCTTGGGGAGCATCATGCTGCGCAGGCGCTTGTAGTGACGCTTGACGGCAGCAGCCTTCTTACGCTTACGTTCGGCGGTGGGCTTTTCGTAGAACTCGCGGGCGCGGAGTTCGGTAAGGAGACCAGACTTTTCGATGGTGCGCTTGAAGCGGCGGAGGGCAACTTCAAACGGTTCGTTTTCTTTAACGCGGATAGTAGGCATTAGAACCTAACCTCAGTAAACAGTGTGATGACCCGGAAATCAAATGGAAAGCCTCCGGCATCTCTGGTTCCGGGACAAGAGACGGAGGACGCAATCGAACAAAGACGGCCCCTGAGCGGAGCCGTCCGAATGTCGAGTCCGAGATTTTGACATAAAACACTGGGAAAATTCAAACCGAAGCACCATTTTTTTGCACGTCCACCGCAAAAAGGCTCTAGAATTTTCGGCACTATGCTAGTTCTCGGTATTGAATCCTCCTGCGACGAGACGGGAGCCGCCCTGATTTCCGACAAGGACGGCCTCCTCGCAGACGCCCTCTACTCCCAGATCGACATGCACCGCGCCTACGGCGGCGTCGTGCCCGAACTTGCGAGCCGCGACCACATCCGGCGCGCCGTCGCACTCGTCGACGAAGTGCTCGTGAAGGCGGGCAAGACCCGCGGAGACATCGACGCCGTCGCCGTGACGGAGGGCCCCGGACTTGCCGGCGCCCTGCTCGCAGGCGCGGGCGTTGCGCACGCCATCGGCTGGGCGCTCGATGTGCCCGTGCTCGGCGTGCACCACCTCGAGGGGCACCTGCTTGCAGCCCGTCTTTCGGATCCCGCTCCCGAATTCCCGTTTCTTGCCCTTCTCGTCTCGGGCGGCCATACCCAGATCATGAAGGTGGAGAAGTTCGGCAGCTACGAGCTTCTCGGCCAGACTCTCGACGACGCAGCGGGCGAGGCCTTCGACAAGACCGCCCAGCTGCTCGGCCTGCCCTACCCGGGCGGCCCCGCCGTGTCCGCCCTTGCCGAAGAGGGCGAGCCCGGCGCCATAGAGCTTGCCCGTCCGATGATCCACGCCCCCAATCTCGACATGAGCTTCTCTGGTCTCAAGACCTCCGTGCTCACCGCCGTCCAGAGTGCTCCCGACGCAGGAGACGAAGTCTTCCGCCGTAATCTCGCCCGCGGCTTCGTGGACGCTCTTGTCGACGTGCTCGCCGCCAAGCTCGTGCGCGCCATGAAGCAGACGGGGCTTCGCAACGTCGTCGTCGCCGGCGGCGTGTCCGCCAACCGCCAGCTCAGACAGCGCCTCACCGCCGAAGTCCGCCGCCGTCGCGGCACGATCTTCTATCCGCCCATGCGGCTCTGCACCGACAACGGCGCCATGATCGCCGCCGCAGGCCTCGCACGCCTCGAAGGCATGACGGCAGAGGAACTCGAGGCGCTCAAGGCGAAGCGCAGCTTCGGCGTCAGCCCCCGCTGGCAGCTCTCAAGCCTCTGACCTCCGCCCCACGGCCCTCAAAACTGAAAAAGGATCCGATCTTTCAGATACGGATCCTTTTTTTGTTGGTCGAGTCTTTGCTGCAGGTCCCGATGAAGGACTACTCCTCGTTCGCGCAGTCGACGGGGATGCCGCCGAGCACGTCGACGAGCACCTTGGGATCGATGCCGACCTGATAGCCCCGTCGCCCGCCGTTGATGAAGATATGGTCAAGCTCGAGAATGGTCTTCTGGACGTAGACCGGCATCTTCTTTCGGGTGCCGAAGGGACTCGTGCCGCCCACCATGTAGCCTGAATTGCGCTGGGCCTGCTCGGGCTTGCAGGGCGCAACATGCTTGGCGCCGATCTGTCGGGCGAGGTTCTTCGTGGAGACCTCGCAGTCGCCGTGCATCAGGATGACCAGCGGTCTGGCGTGCTCGTCCTCCATGATAAGCGTCTTGATCACGTGATGATGATCAATCCCGCAGGACGAGGCGGCCAGCGCCGTACCGCCGTGCTCGACGTATTCGTAGGACTTTTCCTCAAAGGGAATGTCGTGCTGCCTGAGCCACTGGGTGGCGGGCGTCAGGCTCTGGTGCTTCACTTTCGAACTCATTTTCTACTTGCGTGCCTTTCTTATATAGAGGAAGCGGAAAGAAGGATTGTGCCCGAAGCGGGCGGATGCGGCGCGTGCGCCGTCTCCCGCCCATGCCCGAGCGCAAGAACGGAATGCGACTTTACCTTGCGGGGCTCAGTCGGCATCCTCCTCGCGAAGTCCCTTGGGAAGCGGAAAGACGACGTTCTCCTCGACGCCTTCGAGCGCCACGGCATGCTCGGCGTTGAGGTTGGCCTCAAGATAACGAAGCACGCCCTGGACGAGGGATTCAGGGGCGGAGGCACCCGCCGTGATGCCCACGCATGCAACGCCCTCGAACCACTTGGGATCGATGTGCTCGGCCGTGTCGATCAGATAGGCGCGGGCCCCCTCGCGTTCGGCCACTTCGCGCAGACGATTGGAGTTGGAGCTTGTGGCGGAGCCGATCACGAGCACGATGTCGACGCCCGAGCGGGCGAGAAGCTTGACGGCCTCCTGGCGATTCGTCGTGGCATAGCAGATGTCCTGGCGCTTGGGTTCCTGAATGAAGGGGAAGCGGTGCCTGAGCGCGTCGATCACGGCCTGACTGTCATCGGCGCTGATCGTCGTCTGGGTGACATAGGCAAGCGAGTCATCGTTCGTGTAGGGCAGCGCTGCTACGTCGGCGGTGTTCTCGACAAGCTCGATGCCGCCGTCGACCTGGCCCATCGTGCCCTCGACCTCGGGGTGACCGGCGTGACCGATCATCAGCACGGTGCGTCCTTCGGCGCGCATGCGGGCAACCTCGCGATGCACCTTGGTGACAAGCGGACAGGTGGCGTCGAAAACGCGGAAGCCCCGGCGCTCCGCCTCTTCAGACACCGCCCTCGGCACGCCGTGGGCCGAGAAGACGACCGTCGCACCCTCGGGCACCTCGGCAAGATTGTCGACGAAGACTGCGCCGCGCTCACGCAGACTGTTGACGACCGTGCGGTTGTGCACGATCTCGTGCCTGACATAGATGGGCGCGCCGTAGATGGCAAGCGCACGCTCAACGATCGCGATGGCGCGCGTGACGCCCGCGCAGAAACCGCGCGGCTGGGCAAGGAGAACCTTCATGACTGTCATTTCCTCGTGACTGACTTTGCTTGTCGGAGGCCGCAGACGCTGCCTGACGGAGCGCATATGCCTGCCGCAGTCCCTCCTAAGAGGTCGCAGGCACGCGTGCGGACGAAAATTTTTCCATTAAGTCTAAAGTTTTTTGGGAAAATCCGCACACGCATCAAAAAAAACGGGTAGAATGCGCTCCACGCTCAAATCTGCGCACTGCCGACTCCCTGTACTGACACAGTGGGGCGTCAGCCTGCCATGCGGTGTCATGCACTGCAGAGACAGGTGGCATGCGAACATGAGGAGGCGTATAATTTCTCTTTTATGCGCTCGCGTGGCTGCCCGAGAGGGACTGGCCTGCGAGATGTTTTATTTTCATTTCACTGGAGTTAGAGATGGCACGAGTGTGTCAAGTCACCGGTAAGGCGCCGATGGTCGGCCATCACGTCTCGCACGCGAACAACAAGACCAAGCGTCGTTTTATGCCCAATCTGCAGTACCGCCGTTTCTGGGTTGAAAGCGAAAACCGTTGGGTTCGTCTGCGTTTGACGACGGCTGGCCTTCGTACGGTTGATAAGATTGGTATTGATGCGGTTCTGGCGGACCTCCGCGCCCGCGGCGAAATCTAATTAAGGGAGTTTCACCATGGCGAAAGGCGCTCGCGAAAAGATCAAGCTTGAATCCACGGCCGGTACCGGTCATTTTTACACCACCACGAAGAACAAGAAGACCTCTTCCGGCAAGATGGAAATCTCCAAGTTCGACCCGGTGGCTCGCAAGCATGTGATCTACAAGGAAACGAAGCTCAAGTAATCTGAGCATTCGATTCGGCGAAAAAGCTCGGCAATTCATATCGGCCGGGCTTTTTGCTTGTCCGAGGACAGGAAAAGTCTCCGACCGCTGCCCCCGACTTCAGGAGAAGTCTGGGGCAGCGTCATTTTTAGGGTAGCGGCGTGCAAACCGTTACGGGCGGTCCGTCAGTCCGCGTCAGTCACGCTGGAGTACGGCGGCGAAGAAGCCGTCGGTGCTGTTGACATGCGGGAGCATCTGGAAGTAGCTGCCGAAGCGCTCCCACTGGGAGGCGTCGAACTGAATGCCCTGCTGCGCGAATACGTCGGCCGCGGGCACGAGATGCCATTCGGGATGCGCTTCGAGGAAGGCCTCGACGACCTCCTGGTTTTCGCGCCTGAGCATCGAGCAGGTGGCGTAGACCATGCGGCCGCCCTTCTTCACGAGACGCGAGGCGTGCTCGAGCACATCCTTCTGGATCTTGTTGATGCGATCAAGTTCGGACGGGGCGAGACGCCACTTCAGGTCGGGGTTTCGACGGAAGGTGCCGGTGCCCGTGCACGGCGCGTCGATGAGCACTCGGTCGAACTTGCCCTGCAGGCGGCGGATGCGTTCGTCTCGCTCGCTGCGGATCGCGATCGGATGCACGTTGGAGAGACCCGCTCTGCGCATGCGGGGCGTAAGGCCCGCAAGGCGCTTTTCGTTGACGTCAAAGGCATAGAGGCTGCCCGTCGAGCGCATCAGGGCGCCGATGGCGAGCGTCTTGCCGCCCGCCCCCGCGCAAAAGTCGCAGATCATTTCACGGCGGCGCGGGGTGAGCAGGCGGGCGATGAGCTGGGAACCCTCGTCCTGAACGTCCACCTTGCCTTCCTTGTAGATCGGCCACTGGGTGAGTCCGGGCTTCGTCGGCAGACGAACGCCGTCGGGGCTGAAGGGCGTCGGATAGGCCTCGACGCCGTTGGCGGCGAGCTCCTGAAGAACCTCCTCACGGCTGGCCTTCAGGAGATTGACGCGCAGATCGAGCGGAGCGCCCTCGAGCATCGAGGCATAGAGCTCCTTCGTGTCATCGTACTGGGCTTCGAGGAGACTGTAGATCCACTCGGGCAGTTCGGCCTGAATGTGGGGGGGCGCCTTCGAGAAGTCTGCGGCGAGCACGTTCTTGAGGGGGCCTTCCTCGCGGCCGATGGAAGCGGGCGGGAGGGACTCGATGCCGTGTTGGCGTGCAAGCGTCGCGAGAGCGACAAGGCGGGGCGCACGGGCGGGAGGCACGGGATGCATAGCCCAGGAGAGCGTGCCGAGATGGCGAAGCGCATAGTAGATGCCCTCGGCGATAATGCCTCGGTCGCGCATGCCCAGACGCGGGTTGCTACGGAAGAAGAGCTTCATCAGCACGTCGGCGGGACCGTCAAGCTTCAGGATGACGCCGAGCGCTCGGGTGAGCTCGTCGACGATCAGGCCCGTGATGCGGACTTGGCCCGGCTGGAGCGCAGTCATGCGCTTTTCGGGCGTCTTCGGGCCCTTCGCGTAGCCGCCCATGGCGCGGGCCTCCTCGCGGCGGCGCTTGTCGGCGGCGCGCTGGCGCTCCGTGCGGCGGGGCGACTCAGTGCGCTCGGTCTTGCGGGGCTTCTGCATCGCAAACGCGCGACGCTTCGGGAACTTGGTTTCAGCCATATGTATTCAGCGGTAGTTAAAGCAAAAAGGAAGCGACCCGAACCCCTGCGGGGCCTGCGCTTCCTCCATGAGGCCGGCGAACGGACCGTCCGCCGGCGCGGTGTTGTCAAAAAACGGTCAGCAGCCGAAGATCGTGAGCGAGCGGGCGGTCTCGTCGTTGCAGACGGTGCGGCCGTCCTCACAGCGGACGCGGCCTTCGAGAATGGCGCGGACGCACTTCGGATACAGCTGGTGCTCGTAGACGAGGCTGCGGTGCGCAAGCGCATCGGCATCGTCGGACGGCAGAACGGGCACGACGGCCTGGCCGATGATCGAACCGCCGTCAAGCACGGCCGTCACGAAGTGAACGGTCGAGCCGTGCACGCGGCAACCCGCATCGATGGCGCGCTGGTGCGTATTGAGGCCGGGGAAAAGCGGCAACAAGGCGGGATGGATGTTGAGGATCTTCCCCTCGAACCTAGAGACAAAGCCCTCCGTCAGAACGCGCATGAAGCCCGCCAGAACGATCACGGCCGGATCATAGCGGCTGATGATGTCGGCGAGTTCGGCCTCGAATGCCTCGCGGGAGTCGTAGGCCTTGTGGTCCATGGCCACGGCCTCGATGCCCGCAGCGCGCGCGATGTCAAGACCAGCCGCCTGAGGGCGGTTGGAGATCACCGCCGCAATGCGTGCATTGCAGGCGGACTCCCAGTTTTCCTCGCGGCTCGTTCGAAGGATCGCCTCGAAGTTGCTGCCGCGGCCGGAGATAAGAATTACGATGTTCTGCATAGTGGCGTCATTCTAAACCAAAGACCGTGCACACTTCGGGCGGGGCAGAAGAAATTTTCCGTATAATCGGAACTTTCCCCAATCCAGCAAAAGGCCGTTCAAGTCATGCACATTTTCCGCGGTCTGCCTTCTCCGCTCCAGCGCCGTCCGTCGGCGGTCGCCATCGGCAACTTCGACGGCGTCCACCTCGGTCATCAGGCGCTTCTCGAATACGTGAAGGAAGCCGCGCAGGCGCGCGGACTCGTTCCCTCCGTCGTCACCTTCGAGCCCCATCCGAAGGACTTCTTCGGCCGTGGCGGCGAAGTCGCGCGCATCTCCACGCTCTACGACAAGGTGAACGCCATCCTTGGAACCGGCATCGAGCGCATCTACATACTGCCATTCAACTCGCGTCTGGCCTGCATGCCGGCCGAGACGTTCGTGCGCGACGTCCTTCTCAAGGGACTCGACGCCTGCTGGATGAGCGTCGGCAAGGATTTCCGCTTCGGCGGCGACCGCGCGGGCAGCGTCGAGCTTCTTGAAGAGCTCTCCCGCACACTGCCCTACGAGCTCTACGTCTCCCCGACCTTCTATCACAAGGAGGCCCGCGTGAGCTCCTCGCGCATCCGCGAGGCCCTCGCCGCAGGCGACCTCTACGAGGCCGCCCTGATGCTCGGTCGTCCCTACAGCATGACGGGCCGCGTCATCCACGGCGCCGCGCTCGGCCGCACGCTGGGCTTCCCCACGCTCAACATGGCGCCGATTCCGCCGGGCAGCCACTCCCGTCCCGCCGTCACGGGCGTCTTCGCCGTCCGCATCCACGGACTCGGACAGGCCGTTCAGAACGGCGTCGCCTCGATCGGTATCAAGCCCACGGTCGCAACCGACGGGTGCTGGCTTCTCGAGACGCACGTCTTTGACTGGAGCGGCAGCGCCTACGGCCGCATCATCAAGGTCGAGTTCGTCGAACGCCTGAGGGGAGAGAAGAAGTTTTCCGGTCTTGACGAGCTCAAGGCCGCCATCGAGTCCGACGCCGATCATGCCCGTCGGATTCTCGGGTGCGTCCGTCCTCAGGCGGACGTCCCCCTTCAAGGCATGAATCCTTAACCCTTACCTGAAGAGCCCGAGGGGGCCAGGAGTACTGACCATGGCAAAAGAAGCCGGATCGGCCGCCGACACCAAGAAATACCCGCTCAACCTTCCCGACACCCCGTTCCCGATGCGCGGCAACCTGCCCAAGCGCGAACCGGAATGGATCAGGGAGTGGGACGAAAAGCACATCTACGAACGCATCATCGACGCCCGCCGCGACGCCAAGAAGTTCATCCTTCATGACGGTCCTCCCTACGCCAACGGCAACATCCACGTCGGTCACGCCGTCAACAAGATCCTCAAGGACATGATCCTCAAGGAAAAGACCCTTGAGGGCTTCCAGGCCCCGTACGTTCCGGGCTGGGACTGCCACGGCATGCCGATCGAAGTGCAGATCGAGAAGATGCACGGCAAGAACCTCCCCGTCGACAAGATGCAGAGCCTTGCCCGTGCCTACGCCCTCGAGCAGAGCAAGCTCCAGCTAGCCGACTTCAAGCGCCTCGGCGTTCTCGGCGACTGGGACAACCCCTACCGCACGATGAAGTTCAAGAACGAGGCCGAGGAAATCCGCGCCCTTGCCGCCGTCGTGAAAAAGGGCTATGTCTACCGCGGCCTCAAGCCCGTGAACTGGTGCTTCGACTGCCAGTCCGCCCTGGCCGAAGCCGAAGTCGAGTACAAGGACAAGAAGAGCCACACGATCGACGTCGCCTTCGAGCTCGCCGACGAGGACCGCGCACGCGTCGAGGAAATCTTCGGCCACAGCCTTGAAAAGCCCTGCTTCAACGTCATCTGGACGACGACGCCCTGGACGATTCCCGCCAACCAGGCCCTGAACATGAACCCCGAGCTCGAATACGGGCTCTACGACGTGGGCGACCGCCTTCTCATCCTCGGCACGGGCCTCGCCGAAGCCGCGCTTGAGCGCTACGGCATGAAGGGCGAGAAGATCGCTACCGCCATGGGCGACAAGTTCGAGCTCGTGCGCTTCCGTCATCCTCTCTGGCACGTCCACGAGGGCTTCCGCCGCTTCTCGCCCGTCTATCTCGCCGACTACGTCGACGCGACGGCCGGTACGGGCATCGTGCACTCCGCTCCCGCCTACGGCGTGGACGACTTCATCTCCTGCAAGAAGCACGGCATGACGAACGACCAGGTCCTCACCCCCGTGATGGGCGACGGCACCTACTCCGAGTCGCTTCCGCTCTTCGGCGGCCTCAACATCTGGGCTGCGGCCGACAAGATCTGCGAGACGATCGCCGTTGCAGGCAACCTGCTCTCCCACGGCTCGATCGTGCACAGCTACATGCACTGCTGGCGCCACAAGACCCCGCTCGTCTACCGCGCCACGAACCAGTGGTTCGTCCGCATGGACGCTCCGAACGCCGACACGCGCGGCGTGCTCGACACAGAGGCGAGCGAAAGATCCCTTCGCGATGCCGCCCTCGAATGCGTCAAGGCCACGAAGTTCTTCCCGACCTGGGGTATCAACCGCCTCTACGCGATGATCGAGAACCGTCCCGACTGGTGCATCTCCCGTCAGCGCAACTGGGGCGTTCCGCTCCCCTTCTTCATGCACAAGGAAACGGGCGAGCTGCACCCGCGCACCCTTGAGATCATGGAAGAGGTCGCGAAGATGGTCGAGGAAAAGGGCATCGAATCCTGGGCCACCGCCAAACCCGAGGACTTCCTCACTGCCGACGAGGCCGCCAACTACGTCCGCTCCACCGACATTCTCGACGTGTGGTTCGACTCCGGCGTCACGCACTACACCGTGATGCGCGGCAGCCATGCCGACGAACTCGCCTGGCCGGCCGACCTCTACCTGGAGGGCTCCGACCAGCACCGCGGCTGGTTCCACTCCTCGCTCCTCACGGGCACGATGATCGACGGCCGCGCGCCGTACAAGATGCTTCTCACCCACGGCTTCGTCGTGGACGAAAAGGGCGAGAAGATGTCCAAGTCCAAGGGCAACGTCGTTCGTCCGCAGGAAGTCAGCGAGAAGTTCGGCGCTGAAATCCTCCGTCTCTGGGTCGCCTCCACCGACTACTCGGGCGAGCTCCGCCTCGGCCAGACGATTCTCAAGCGCGTCGTCGAAAGCTACCGCCGCGTGCGCAACACGCTGCGCTTCCTGCTCGCCAACACGTCCGACTTCGATGCTTCGAAGGATCTCGTGCCTGTCGAGAACCTGCTCGAGCTCGACCGCTGGGCCCTCGCCTATACAGAAAGGTTCCAGAAGGAAGTCCTCGCCGAGTACGGCGAATTCCGCTTCCACAACGTCGTCTCGATGCTCCAGACGTTCGCGTCCGCCGACCTCGGCAGCTTCTACCTCGACGTGCTCAAGGACCGTCTCTACACGACGGCTCCCGGCTCCGAGGCCCGCCGCTCCGCTCAGACGGCCCTCTGGTACATCACGAAGACGCTCCTGCGCCTGATGGCTCCGGTCCTCTCCTTCACGGCCGAGGAGGCCTTCAAGGTCTTCTCGCCCAACGAAAGCGAAACGATCTTCACGGAACGCTTCGAACCGCTGCCCGAAGTGGCCGGCGCCGAGGCCCTCCTCGCCAAGTGGGACGCCGTCCGCACGGTACGCGCCGACCTTCAGAAGAAGATCGAAGAGCTCCGCGGCGAAGGCCAGATCGGCTCCTCGCTTCAGGCCGTCGTCCGCATCGAGGCCGCTCCCGCCGTCTACGACGCTCTGGCGTCCCTCGGCGACGAGCTCCGCTTCGTGATGATCGTCTCCGCCGTCGAACTCGTGAAGTCCGCCGACGAGGAGACGCACTTCGCCGTCTCCGCTTCGAAGGAAGGCAAGTGCGAGCGCTGCTGGCACTACGTCGCCGGCATCGGCAGCGATGCCGAGCATCCGACGCTCTGCCCGCGCTGCGCATCCAACCTCTTCGGCGCCGGTGAAAAGCGCCTCTTCGCCTGATGCGGCGGCCTGAGGAAGCCCTCATGACGGACGCCTCCGCCCGCCCGACCCCCGCGAAGTTCGCCGCCTGGCTCTGCCTCGGACTCTTCGTCCTCGGCATTGATCAGGCGACGAAGATCTGGTTCGAGCAGAACTTCTCGCTCGGCGAGGTCCTGCCCGTGTGCACGGGATTCAATCTGGTCCTGGCGCACAACACGGGCGCGGCCTTTTCGTTCCTGGCCGATGCGGGCGGCTGGCAGCGCTGGGCGTTCGCGGCCCTCGCCGCCGCCGTCATCGTCGCGATGATCGTGCTTCTCGTGCGCAACAGCCACCGCAAGCTGCTGAGCCTCTCGCTCACGCTCATCGCGGCAGGTGCGCTCGGGAACATGATTGACCGCACCGTCTACGGCTACGTCGTCGACTTTCTCGACTTCTACTGGCAGGGCTGGCACTGGCCCGCCTTCAACGTCGCGGACGTCGCCATCTGCGGCGGCGCCTTCTTCCTGATCATCGACGAACTGAGAAGCGGACGCAGATAAGTCATTTCGGGCATCACCGCTCCTCAATGAGGGACTGGAAACCAAACGGATTCCAGTCCCTTTCCTTTTACCTTTCACCTCCCGAAAACGCATCCCGCACAAGTTTTTTCAGCTTTTTCACCCCCATTGAAACGGCGCTCAAAGTACAATCACACGGATTGAATATCCCGTTCCTGCCCCGCCACCCGTACACGCGTCAACGCCTCCTATGGAACACTCCCTTCCCCTCATTTCAACACTCGTCATCGCCTTCAGTCTGGCGCTCGTCTTCGGCTTTCTGGCCGAGCGCCTCTTCAAGGCACCTCCGCTCGTCGGCTACCTTCTGGCAGGCATTGCTGCGGGCAAGTACACGCCGGGCGTCTTCGCCGACGCGGCCCTTGCCCAGCAGCTCTCCGAAATCGGCGTCATGCTGCTGATGTTCGGCGTCGGCCTCCACTTCTCCGTTCGAGACCTGATGAACGTCAAGGGCATCGCCGTGCCCGGGGCCGTGCTGCAGATGTTCATCGCCACCCTGCTCGGCGGCCTCGTCGCGCACTTCATCTGGGACTGGCACTGGGGGGATGCACTCGTGCTCGGCATGTGCCTCTCGTGTGCATCGACGGTCGTGCTTCTCAAGGCGCTTGAAGTGAGAGGAATCCTGCAGAGCATGGACGGCCAGATCGCCGTCGGCTGGCTCGTCGTCGAGGACGTCGCCACCGTGCTTATCCTCGTGCTTCTGCCGCCGCTCGCCGGCCTTCTCGGCTCCGACGCCGCGCCAGGCATTACGGGTAAGGACATTGCGATCCAGATCGCCATCACGATCGGCAACGTCATCGCCTTCATCGCCGTGATGATGCTCGTCGGCCGCCGCGTCCTCCCGTGGATCATGGCTCAGGTTGCCCGCACGGGCTCCCGCGAGCTCTTCACGCTCTTCGTGCTTGCCGCAGCCGTTGGCATCGCCTACGGCGCCTCCGCCATCTTCAACGTGAGCTTCGCCCTCGGCGCCTTCTTCGCAGGCATGGTGATGCGCGAGTCGAAATTCGCCCACAGGGCGGCCACCGAATCGCTCCCGCTCCAGGACGCCTTCTCCGTGCTCTTCTTCGTCGGCGTGGGCATGCTCTTTGACTGGCACATCATCATCGAGGCCCCGCTCTCCGTCCTCACCGTGCTGCTCATCATCATGCTCGGCAAGGGTCTCGCCGCCTTCGGCCTCGTCTACGTGCTGCGCTACCCGCTGCACACGGCCATCACGGTCGCCGCCTCACTCGCACAGATCGGCGAATTTTCGTTCATTCTCGTCGGTCAGGCCAAGGGCCTCGGCCTGGCGACCGACTACACGGTCAATCTGATCGTGGGCGCCGCCATTCTGTCGATCGCACTCAACCCCGTCGTCTTCAGCTTCATCCCCGCCATCGGCAGAGAGCTGACCTCCCGTTGGGCCTGGGCGCGCGCCGCCGCGCTGCGTGAAGCACCCTTCGAACGCGTCTCCAACGAAACGACCGCCGAAAAGCTTCACAACCAGATCGTCATCACGGGCAAGAGCCGCCTGTTGCCGCCGCTCGCCACCGAGCTTCACAAGGCAGGCGTGGCCGTCGTCGCCATCGTTCAGGATCATGACCTCGCCACCGAACTCGACAAGCTCGACGTCACGGTCATCGTCTGCAACCCCGCCGATCCGCAGGCCATGGTCGCTGCGCATCTCAAGAACGCCGGCATGCTGATGATCCTCGACAACTCGACCACTTCGCTGCGCATCGCCGAAGCCGCCCGAGCTGTCAAGGGTGACACGCCCATCACGATCGTGGCTCCCGATCCCGGCATCTGGACCGACGTGCCCGGCATCGACGGCGTTCGCTTCGTGAGCAGCTATGAAAGCGCCGCCGAAAAGATCTCCGTCGACGTGAACACCGCCTTCGCCGAAAACGCTCCCATCGGCACCATCATCAACACGAAGCTCGCCGAGGCGACGGCCCGTGAGGAGGAACGAACCGAGAACACCGAAGACAAGGACAGGGATGAAACCGCCGCTCCCGAACAGGCTTCCGTCTCCGTACCTCAGTCCGAGACTACAGGCGTTGCGCCCGCAGCACCCTCCGATGCCTCCATTGAGCTTCAAGCCTCTTCCGCTCCCTCCGCCGAAGCAGTCGAATCCGTTTCCCTCTCCGAAGGATCGGGAGCCGAAACCGCCGTGCCGACGGAAGAGAAGGCAGCAGGCGAAACGAAGGATCGTCCCGGCATCTTCAGCTTCCTGCGTCGCAAGCAATGACTGATTGCTCCCTGTCGCTTCCGCTAAAATGAACGGGCGCGGCCTTCACCATCCGTGAAGGCCGCGCCTTTTCTTATGGAGATTCTCATGACGACACTGCGAAGCGTCACGCTGGCCATAACGGGCGGGATTGCCGCCTACAAGTGCTGCGAACTCGTGCGCGGTCTGAAAAAGGCCGGCATCGACGTACACGTCGCCATGACGGAGCATGCCGCCGCCTTCGTCGGCCCCATCACTTTCGAGGCGCTGACGGGCCATCCCGTCGCCCTCACGGAATGGGCGCCGGGTCCTCAGGGCTCCATGCCGCACATCGAGCTCAACCGCTCGAACGACCTCCTCATCGTGATGCCCGCTACGGCGAACATCATCGCCAAGGCCGCTCACGGCATCGCAGATGACCTCGTCTCCACCATGATCGCCGCCAGACGCCAGCCCGTCCTGTTCGTGCCCGCCATGAACCGCTTCATGTGGGAGAATCCCGCGAATCTGCGCAACGTCGAGCAGCTCCGAAGGGACGGCGCCCTGTTTGCGGGCCCCGCCTGCGGCTTTCAGGCCTGCGGCGACGTCGGTGCAGGACGCATGGTTGAGCCTTCGGAAGTCCTTGACCTGCTCCCCGGACTGCTTGCACCCAAAAGCCTCAGCGGAAGACGCGTCGTCATCACGGCGGGGCCCACCTTCGAGCCCATCGACGACGTTCGGGGCATCACCAACAAAAGTTCCGGACTTCAGGGATACGAAATCGCCCGCGCCTCCCGTGATGCGGGCGCCGACGTGACGCTTGTCTCGGGTCCCGTTCACCTTCCGACGCCCTTCGGCGTCAAGCGTGTTGACGTCACGACGGCCGCGGAAATGCTCGCCTCCGTCGAAGAAGCCCTCAAGGCAAACGGCGCGGACGTCTTCATCGGCGTCGCCGCCGTGGCCGACTGGCGCATCGCCACCGCCGTCAGCGGAAAAATGAAGAAAACGGACGGCCGCCCCCCTGAGCTTCGCTTTGAAGAAAACCCCGACATTCTCAGAACTGTCGGGACGCGCAGCGACGTAAAGCTCAAGGTCGGCTTTGCTGCCGAGGCTGAAAACCTCGAGGCCTATGCCAGAGGCAAGTGCATCTCAAAACACGCGGACCTGATCGTGGGCAACCTTGCACGCACAGCCATCGGAAGCCCCGACAACTGCGTGCTCCTTGTAACGCCAGAGAGCGCCGAAGCCTTCGGGCCTGCCTCCAAGCGGGAGGTTGCACTGAAAATCGTCAGCCGCATCGCCTCCATGCTCAATTCTCAAACCTCACTCATTCAGAACCATGCAGATTGACGTCAAAATCCTCGACGAACGCATGCGCGAACGCATGCCCGCCTACGCCACGCCCGGCAGCGCAGGCCTCGACCTCCGTGCCCTTCTTGACGAGCCTCTCGTCATCAATCCCGGTGAAACCGTGCTGGTGCGCACAGGCCTCGCCATCCACATCGGAGATCCCGGCTATGCCGCCCTGATCCTCCCACGCTCGGGGCTCGGTCACAAAAAAGGCATCGTGCTCGGCAATCTCGTTGGTCTCATCGACAGCGACTATCAGGGCGAGCTGATGATCTCGACCTGGAACCGCGGTCAGGCACCCTTCACGCTCGAACCCTTCGAACGCCTCGCTCAGCTCATGATCGTGCCCGTCATGCAGGCGGACTTCCGCGTGGTCGATGAGTTCGACGAAAGCGAACGCGGCGAAGGCGGCTTCGGATCCACGGGCAGGGGCTGACCTCTCTCCAAATGAAACAGGCTTCCACACGGAAGCCTGTTTCATTTCAGTGATCTCAAACAAACGTCAGTCGCGCTCGTTCCAGTCCTGTTCGTCGTCCTCATCCTCATCGTCGCCGAAAAGGATGTCGTCGAGCGCCTGATGATCCTCAAGCGAAAGACCGCTCCTCTGGTCCCGCCCGAGAGAGTTGCTCGCGTCCACGACGAAGACAGGGCGGCGTTCGGACGAGAACATCACTTCAACGCGGGCGCCTGCAGCATCCTCATACCCCGGGATGTCGTTGGCAAGCCTCCCATCGCCCGTCAGGCGGTCGGCGGCAGGACTCTGGAAAGCCTCGAGATATGCGTCGTGCAGAGAACGGTCGACCTCAATCCAGCAACCCCATGTGAAGCTCGCATCGTCTTCGTAGGCGAGGGGAACCTCAACCACGCCGAAAAGATAGGTGCGGCCGTCCATTCTGGCAAAGTCATCGGTATGGACGGCGCCGCGGCGGTAGCGCTCGAGCGAATCCAGCATCCAGATCTCGTCCGGAAGCTTCATCTGAATGTCGCGGCAGAGCTCGTTGATTTCAGTCATCAGGCTTCTCCTTCAGGACCGTCCTCCGACAAACGGGACGGCTTCTGGTCATTGTAGTCGGCGGCAGGGATTTCAAACACCACTTCCTCACCGCCCGCATCGGTTCGGATGTCGAAGACGACCTTTCCACCACCCGCCAGGCGGCCGAACAGCAGCTCTTCGGCCAGCGGACGGCGGACCTTGTCGGCAATCAGGCGGCGCATCGGACGCGCCCCCATGTGCGGGTCGTAACCGTTTCTGGCCAGCCAGGCGCGGAAGTCCGCCGAATAGACGGGCTCGACACCTCTGGCTCTGAGCTGATCGGAAAGCTCGGCAAGGAATTTGTCCACGACGGACGCAATGGAATCCACCGAAAGCGGCGCGAAGCGCACCACGGCGTCGAGTCGATTGCGGAACTCGGGCGTGAAGGCCATCCTGATGGCCGCGCCGTCATCTCCCGTCCTGCTTCCGCCGAACCCGATGGTGTTGCGCTCCATCTCTCGGGCGCCCACATTGCTGGTCATGATGAGCACCACGTTTCGGAAATCCGCCTCGCGGCCGGAGGCGTCGGTGAGCTTGCCGTGGTCCATGACCTGTAGCATCAGGTTGAAGAGCGACGGGTGCGCCTTTTCCATTTCATCGAGCAGCACGACGCTGTAGGGATGCTTCGTCACCTGCTCGGTGAGAAGCCCGCCCTCGCCGTGTCCGACATAGCCTGGAGGCGAGCCGATGAGACGGCTGATCGTATGCGATTCCGCGTACTCGGACATGTCGAAACGAAGAAGCTGTACGCCGAGCGCTCCCGCAAGCCTGCGGGCCACCTCGGTCTTGCCGACGCCCGTCGGCCCCGTGAAGAGGAAGGAGCCCACGGGACGCTCGGGACTGCCGAGCCCCGAACGGGAGACGCGGATCGCCGAAACGATTCTGTCGATCGCCTCGTCCTGACCGAACACAGCACTTCGAATGACCTTGTCGAGCGCGGCGAGCTCACCGTGCTCGCTCTCGGAAATCTGCTCGGCCGGAATGCGGGCCATGCGCGCGACGAGCTCGGGGAGCTTCTGCACGCCGACCTCGATGGGCGTCTCATTCCCCGCCTCCCTGTTCATGCGGGCTGCGCCGCCAAGCTCATCCACCAGATCGAGCGCCTTGTCGGGGAAGGGCCTGTCCGTAATCCAGCGATCGGCCAGCGCCACGGCCCTTTCTGCAACCTCGGGCGCGTAATGCACGCCGTGGTACTGCTCGAACTTCGGAAGCACGCCCGTCACGATGCGCAGAGCCTCATCTCTGGAGACAGGCGCGAGCTCCACCGTCTGCAGACGACGCGTGAGCAGATCGTCCTTGCTGAAGGTCTGGCGCCAGGCGCGGAAAGTGGACGTCGTGATGAGGCGCAGCGAATCGTCGCCCGCCAGATGACCGAGCGCGTTGTACTCCTCCTGCGAGTTGCCGTCGGTGCCGTTGATCAGCATATGCAGGTTGTCGATGAAGAGCACGGCTCCCGGCACCTTCTTGATGACGGAGACGATTTCCGAAAGCTTTTCGGCGAATGCGCCCTTGTAGCGGCTCGACATGGAGGAGGCGTTGAGCGCAAAGATGCGGAGCCCCCTGAGTGCCGCAGGCACGCGGCCCTCATGGATGCGAAGCGCAAGCCCTTCGACCAGCGCCGTCTTGCCCGCGCCCGTCTCACCGAGGATCAGCGGCTTGTTCTTGCGCCTGCAACAGAGGATTTCGCAGATGCGTAGCACCTCGGCGTCGCGTCCGATGAGAGGATCAAGCTCCCCTCCTGCCGCTGCCGCGCTCAAATCGCGCGTGCACCCCTGCAGGTACTTTTCCTCTCGGCTCAGGCCCTTCGCCCGGGGCTTGTCCGTCTCCACCGCCTCAGCCTGATTCTCAGGCTCGTCTCCAGAATCGCTCCCGGCAACCCGGTCGGCTAGACGGAAGATCATCTTCTTAAAAGCCTCCGGAACCTCGTCACCGTCATGGAGATTGATGCGCACGACCTTCCCGCCGCGTCCGTCGGCAACGACCTCGCCCCAAGACTCCGTCCCGGCCGTCGCTGCGCCCTCTCCTTCTTCCCCCTCTTCCACCTCTTCATTCCTGGCCTCCTCGTCGGGACCTCCAAACAAGAAGTCATCGAGAAAATCCGCCATGAAGCCTGTGGTCGCAGGCGGCGTCAGCGTATAGAAGCCCTGAGGACCGTGAAGCACGGCATCACGCCTGCGAAGCTCGGCAAGCGTAACCCCCGCCTGATCCCAAGCCTGGGAAATGACGGACCCTGCCGACATCACCGTCTTGATGGCGATGAGAATGTCATAGACGTCGACGACGCGATCGCGGCGCCCCGCGCTCATCACGTGGATGCCTGCATTGGCAAGCCACGAAACGACGCCGGCATCCTCGATTGCATCGAATTCCGGCAGGTCCGCAAGCGTCATGGCCTCGCACGACTCCACCTTGCGACAGACGTCTTCAGCCTTGGAGAGCCACGCCTGATTGGCCTGCTCAAAGCGCTCGACATCAAACCCGGCCTGCGAGAGCGCGTCCAGCGTCGCCTGATGCCTGCACAGGAAGGCAAGGAAAAGAAGCGGAACCCAGTCGTCGCTGGCTTCCTGCGCGCAGAAGAGCGTGGATCTGACGATCTCCTCCACGGCGTCCTGAAAACGATATTCCGTCATAAGCAGCTCCGGACAGTCAGAGGGAAAGGCCGCCGCCCTCGGCGGGCACGGCAATGCAGGTGAAGGGATAGCCGTCTCTGCGGGCCTCGCTCATGCATTTGGCGACAAGGCGAAGGGCCTTGACGCGCGGATAGACGCCTGCGATGCCCCTGCCCTGCTGATGCACGCTTCGCGTGACCGTCATGGCGTCGACCGGCGTGCGCTCGAAAATTCGGATGAGTACGTCGATCACCCAGTCAAAGGGCGTGTAGTCGTCGTTCAGAAAAACCACCATCCAGCGATCGGGCGACCTTTCCTCGCCCCTTTCCTTTTCCGCGGCCGTGCCGCAGGAAGAATCCACAGTCATAGCTGCCTTCCCAGTGTCGTGTGATCCGTTGAAGCTCCCCTGTCTGAAGACAGAGTATTCACTTTGACCGTCAGACAGCTCTTTCAGGGG
>NZ_KQ968526.1:0-1356 GCF_001578585.1 Sutterella sp. KLE1602 | reverse complement strand
GGAATAGTTAGAAAATAATCTATACAACTAGATGTGGTACAATATGAGCTCATAACGGAGCTCATCCATGAAGGCACTTCATGTCATTCCTGTCCGTATCACGGACGTCAAACAATTCATCAAGCACTACAACCTTGACGAACGCCAACGTCGAGGCTTGTATGGCTTTCTGGCGTCTCAGGCCGGCTACGGCGGAGCAACTGCTGTCGCACGGGACCTGGAGGTCTCACCAATCACGGTTAAGGCAGGTGCTGATGAGCTGAAGGCCCTTTGTGTATCCGATCAGACGAGCGCTGAATCGAATGCGTCAACCGCCGAGAAACAGGTTCGCCGTCCCGGAGGTGGACGCAAAAAACTGACTGTCAAACATCCGGGGCTGATGCAGGCACTTGCAGAAGTTCTTGAGCGTTCCACTTACGGAGATCCTCAGAGAGTCATTTGCTGGACGACGCTCAGCTTGAGAAAGATTCAAGATGAACTCAACAGCCAGGGTTTTCAGATCAGCCACGTGGTCATTTCCGAGCTGCTTGAAGAGATGGGCTACAGCAAGCAGGTCAACCAAAAGATGCTTCAGGTGAGCAAGCCGCATCCGGATCGGGATGCGCAGTTTCAGTTCATTAACGAGAAATGCAAGGCTTGGCTCAGCATGGGACTTCCTGTAATTTCAATAGATTGCAAGAAGAAAGAGAATCTTGGCAACTTTAAGAACGGAGGCGCCGAGTATCGACCGAAAGGCAAGCCCCGCCATGTGTACGACCACGACTGGCTGATCAAAGAGTTGGGGAAAGTCGCTCCTTTCGGCATCTATAACTTGAACAACAATGTCGGCTACGTCAATCTCGGACAGAGCCGTGACACGGCTGAATTCGCTAGCGAGAGCGTCGCCAGATGGTGGCACTTTATAGGTGAAGAGAATTTCCCCGGCTGCAGAAAGCTCTTTATCATTTGCGACGGCGGAGGCAGCAACGGGAGCAGAGTTCGTTTATGGAAATGGGCTCTTGCTTGTTTTGCCGAATTTTACGGCCTTGAAATTCATGTATCCCACCTACCTCCCGGTACATCCAAATGGAATAAGGTGGAACATCGACTGTTCAGCTACATCTCGAAAAATTGGGCCGGTCAGCCGTTGGTTGATATTGAGACCGTTGTGAATCTAATCAGCAACACGACAACGCGAACCGGACTGAAGGTCAGATGTGACATTGACAACAATGTATATCTGAAGGGAACAAAGATCACTGACGAAGAATTTGATCAGATAGCACTTGATCCCATTCCCGAGTTTGGCACTTGGAACTACATCATTCGTGGTTTCAAGCACGACGAAGATTGATAAGTTATTTCCTAACTATTCCT
>NZ_KQ968525.1:90839-91175 GCF_001578585.1 Sutterella sp. KLE1602 | reverse complement strand
CGCCGAAGAAGAAGAGGTTGTCGTCCTCGAAGCGCACGCCGAGGTAGTCGCGGCACCACTTGGCAGCGTCAAGCGCTTCGTGCGTCATGACGTTGATAACCTTCATGTCGCCCTTGCCGTCGCCGCCCTTGAACGTGTCCTGGGCATGCAGTTCGGGAGAGTCGTCGTTGATGCCGAGCTTGGGCTGGACCCAGTTCTTGGCGACATTCATTTCAGCGCCCGAGATGAGCGAGTTGCCGCCGACGGCGGGCATCTTTTCAAGAAGGACGACATTGGCGCCGGCATTCCTGGCGGTGATGGCGGCGGAGAAGCCCGCACCGCCCGCACCGATCACGA
>NZ_KQ968525.1:73396-90739 GCF_001578585.1 Sutterella sp. KLE1602 | reverse complement strand
TGACGGCGTCGATGAAGCCCTTGGCGGAGAACGTGGCGCCGGAGACGAGATCAACGTCCGTGGAGGAGAGGGCCACGACCTGATCCTTGAGGTCCGTGAAGACCTTCTTGGCGAGAATCGGGTTTTCGGCGTTCTTGACGATCTTGATGTCCTGGATCTTGCCGGCATCGAACGTCACGGCGACCGTGATGTCGCCGTGCTTGCCAACGCCCGTGCCCTCGGCGGTCACCGGAGCGGCGAAGACGGAAGCAGAAAGCGTGCCGGCCGCGAGAAGAGCGGCAGCGGAGAGAAGAGTCTTCTTGAACATTTTGGCTGGTCCTTAAGATGAGTTCCCCTGAGGACGGTCCTCTGAGGAACTGCTTGGAGTGTAGGAGTACACGACGGTACGCATCATACACCAATACATTCCGTCCGGTCGGTTTTATATCAGCCAAAAACCTAGGACAATCCCTTAGGATTTTTACCAATAACGATTACCATTCCCTTGAGCATCAAGGCTTATGCAAAATCTGTGCTACAGGTCGGGATTTCCCTCATGGCACTTTCCCTCAACAATAAATACCGCTCAGTCGGTTTTCAGGAGCATAATGCGGACCCATGGAGCGGCCGCCCGCAGGGGAAAAAGTGTCGGGCTGGCCCGGCTCCGCATCCTCGGACGCCCGACTGCGTCCTCAGCATCCCAACCCACTTCAGGACCAGAAAAGAAGAAACAAGACAACAAAAAGAGGCCCGTCCCGGCATTGCTGCCTGAACGGGCCCCTTTGTTTTGCGGCTTCAGTCACCTGAGACAATCAGGCTCAACCGTGATGGTCCTCCTTGAACATGCGCAGGCCGGTGCTCATCGAGGAGAGCGTGGTGGCGCCGCCCATGACGTCTTCGCGGAAGCTCATGTAGATGTGGGCGATGCTGAAGAGGATGAACACGTACATCATCACGTGGTGCACCGTGCGGACCGCCTGGGCGTCTCCGAAGAGCACGAACACCCAGCCGAACCAGGCCATCCAGCTCGTGTCCCAGCCCCAGGACTGCGCGTAGAGCGCGAGGCCCGTGATGATGATCACGAAGGAGCCGAGCACGAACATCGCGAACATCGCGAGCTGCGCAAGCGGGTTGTGGCCGGCGTATTCAGGTGCGGACTTCCTCATGAAGAGGTAGTAGGCGACCTGGGCGAACACGCCCTTCCACCACTTCATCGACAACAGCGGCGGGAAGAAGATCATCCTCGCGTAGCGGTTGCCCACCGCCACCCAGAAGAGGCGGTAGATGAAGAGCGCCGTGAAGAACAGCCCCGCGGCGAAGTGCACCATGCGCACGTAGCCGAAGTCGTAGGTGATCCACGTGTCCCCGAGGTTGGAGACAAGCGGTCGGCCGATCAGGTAGCCGGTGATGATCATCGCGAACATCGCGACGGCCATCAGCCAGTGCCAGACTCGGATCGGGGCCTCCCAGACGTATACGGGCCGGGTGCCTCCGCTCGCATCGACTTCAAAAGTGACGGGATCGATTTTCATAGCGGCCTCCCATCAGCGCACCTTGACGCTGCAGAGTTCCTCGCCCTTCGGGCTCAGGAGATGAGTGGCGCAGGCCAGGCACGGGTCGAAGCTGTGGATCGTGCGGATGATTTCGAGCGGCTGGTCCTCGACGGCGACCGGGGTGCCGATGAGGCTCTGCTCGAAGGCGCCGAGCTCGCCCGAGGGAGAGCGCGGCGACGCGTTCCACGTCGTCGGCACGATGGCCTGCCAGTTGGCGATGCGCGTGTCCTTGATGACGCACCAGTGGCCGAGGGCGCCGCGCGGGGCCTCGCAGAAGCCCACGCCGCGGGCTTCCTTGGGCCAGGTGCTGGGCTCCCACTTCTCCATGTTGGCGGCGCATTCGTCGCCCGCACGGATGTTGGCCGTCAGGTCGTCGACGTACTGGACCATCTTCTGGGCGGCCCAACGGCACTCGAGCGCGCGGGCTGCGTGACGGCCGAGCGTCGAGAAGACGGCCTCGAGCGGCGCGTTGAGCTCCTCGAGGAGCGCCATGGCGGGCTCCTTGATGTGCGGCACGTTCTTGGCGACGCCCATGACGAGGCGCGAGAGCGGTCCGACTTCCATCATGTGGCCCTTCCAGCGCGGGCTCTTGATCCAGGAGTACTTGCCGTCGGCGCCGAGCCATTCGAACTTCGTCTTGTCGCCCACGGAGCCCTTCGAGAGCTCGAAGGCCTGCTCGGTGATGCCTTCCCACGGATGCAGGCCCTTGCCGGCGTCCGGATAGCGGTACCACGAGTGGTCCACGAATTCCTGGATCTCGTTGAGGTCGCGCAGGTCGACGTCGTGCACCTCGTTGAGGTTGCCGTTGATGATCGCGCCCCGCGGCAGCTGCATCGAGGCATCGGACCAGTCGTTGGCGATTTCGGGAAATTCGCCGTAGCAGAGGACATTCTTGTTGGAGAGGCCCGCGCCGTACTTGAACCATTCGGGATAGAAGCCCGCGATGGCCTTGATGTCCGGCAGATAGACGTTCTCGACGATCTCGAGCGAGCGCTTCGCAATGTCGCGCATGTAGTTGAGCGTCACCTCGTTGACCATCGTGCCCTGGGCGCCCGTATCGTGCATGTTGATCGGGCAGGCCATGCCGCCGACCAGATAGTTCGGATGCGGATTCTTGCCGCCAAGGATCGTGTGGATCTTGATGATCTCCTTCTGGAAGTCGAGCACTTCAAGATAGTGCGTGACGGCAAGAAGGTTCACGGCGGGCGGCAGCTTCATGGCCGGATGGCCCCAGTAGCCGTTCTTGAAGATGCCGAGCTGGCCGCTCGCGACGAACTTCTTCAGGCGGTTCTGGACGTCGCGGAAGTAGCCCACGGAGGCAAGCGGATGACTCGGGGAGATCTTCTGCTGGATCGCCGCGGTTTCGCGGGGATCGGCCTCAAGCGCCGAGACCACGTCGACCCAGTCGAGCGCGGAGAGCTGGTAGAAGTGCACCAGATGGTCATGCACGTAGAGCGTGGCATTGACCAGGTTGCGCATGATGTTGGCGTTCTTCGGAATCTTGATCCCGAGGGCGTCCTCGACGCTGCGCACGGCCGCAAGGGCGTGAATGCCCGTGCAGACGCCGCAGATGCGTTCGACGAAGGCCCAGGCGTCGCGCGGGTCGCGGCCCTTGAGAATGACCTCGAGGCCTCGCCACATCGTGCCGGTGCTCATGGAGTCGGCGATTCGTCCGTCGTCGCCGAGCGTGGCCTGGACGCGCAGGTGACCCTCGATTCGGGTGACCGGGTCCACAACAATTCTGCGTTCACTCATTCTTCCTTACCTCCGATGTCCTTGTTGGTCTTCTTGGCGCGGGCCTGCGACACGGCGGACATGGCCACGTGCGCGGCAGCCGCGACGCCGACGACGCCGAGCGTCGCGAGACCCACCTTGTCGGCGGTCGCCTCGATGCCGCCCCAGCCCGGAGGCAGGACCGTCGTCTCGTGCTCGTAGAAGGAGCCCTTGTCGAAGAAGTTGGGCTCGGAGCAGCCGATGCAGCCGTGGCCTGACTGGACCGGCCAGGAGAGGCCCTCGTTCCAGCGGATGGCCGAGCAGGCGTTGTAGGACGTCGGTCCCTTGCAGCCCACCTTGTAGAGGCAGTAGCCGAGCTTGGCGCCCTCGTCGTCGAACTTCTCGACGAACTGGCCCGCGTCGAAGTGGGCGCGGCGATAGCACTTGTCGTGAATGCGCTGGCCGTAGAACATCTTAGGACGGCCCATGCGGTCAAGCGGCGGCAGGCGGTCGTACGTGAGGATGTAGGTGACCACGCCCGTCATCACTTCGGGAATCGGCGGGCAGCCGGGCACGAGCACGATGGGCTTGTCCGTGATGATCTCCGTGATCGGCACGGCGTGCGTGGGATTGGGCTTGGCGGCCTGCACGCAGCCCCAGGCGGCGCAGGAGCCCCAGCCGATGACGGCCTTGGCGCCCGCAGCGACGTGCTTGATCTTCCTCAGGAAGGTCTCGCCGCCGGGAATGCAGTTCACGCCGTCGTCGTTGAGCGGCACGTTGCCCTCAACGGCAAGGATGTAGTTGCCCTTGTACTTCTCGATCGTGTCCTCGAGGGCGGCCTCGGCCTGATGACCGGCGGCGGCCATGATCGTGTCGTCGTAATCGAGCGAGATCATCGAGAGCACCAGGTCCTTGGCGACCGGATGGTAGCTGCGGATGAAGGATTCGGTGCAGCAGGTGCATTCAAGGCCGTGGAGCCAGATGACCGGCGTGCGGGGCTTCGTCTCCATCGCCTCGGCGATGTCCTTGGCGCCCGCGCTTCCAATCCCCAGGCTCGCGGCCGTGAGGGAGCAGAACTGCAGGAAGCTGCGTCGGGAAATGCCCTGACGCCGCAGCGCTTCGTATTGCGTTTCAAACATAGGATCTTCTCCGGTGAGGGCCTCCTGGCAGCTCTCCTGCTGCGCCGGGCCCGTCGTTTCAACGGTCCGTGCGTCTGAGCCGGCAAGCGGGAGCGAGGGCACCCGTCCGCCTTTTGCGACCGTTTGAGCACAGTCTAAACGTCCCCGAAGCGCCTCTCATACGGCAAAAGTCGCGCATTGGACATATGAGGCCTACCCCCAAAGTACTACCTCGGGTGAATTATCATATGGTCCGCGAAATCTTCATACGGTACGTGCTCCCATACGATGACATGAAATTGTCCTCCTATTCTTCATCCCTCTGCGGCAGTCGTCTGCATATGGAGAGCCTCGCGAATCTGTTGCGGGCGCGCGTTATCACCGTCTTTCGGCCGCAGGCGGCTCCCGTTATAATGGTTAGCTTCAAAAAAACGACATGTGCCTTCGCCCATGGGCGGAGGTTCAGGACAGACAACAGCGGGAGCCCACACAATGCCCAACTTCATCAAGACCGCCGCCGTGGCCGTCGCGGCCGCCCTTGCGTGCGCCGTCGCCGGTGCCGCCGACTTCTCCGCCCAGACGATCCGCCTCGCCCACACCGCGGCCGTCTCGCACGCCCACCACGAGGCCGCGCTTCAGTTCGCGAAGAACGTCTCCGAGCGCACGGGCGGCAAGGTCAAGGTCGAGGTCTACCCCGCAGGCGAGCTCGGCGACCAGCCCGCGCTTGCCGAACAGGTCACGCTCGGCGCGCTCGACAGCGCGGTCGTGAGCCTCGGCAACCTCGCCATGTACTCGAAGAAGCTCAACGCCATGACGGCTCCGTTCCTCTTCAAGGACTATGATCACGCCCACCGCACGATCGACGCCTTCGTCATGCCCTGGATGAACGAGGGCCTCGCCCAGCACGACGCCGTCGGCCTCTCCATGTTCGACTACGGCTTCCGCCAGACGACGACCAAGGGCGTGCCCGTCAACTCCGCCGCCGACCTCAAGGGCGTCAAGATCCGCGTTCCGCCCGCCACGGGCCTTCTCGCCGCCTTCGACGCCGTCGGCGCCAACACGCAGAAGATCGCCTACTCCGAGCTCTACACCAGCCTCAAGCAGGGCGTCGTGACGGGCGAGGAAAACCCCGTCTTCACGATTCTCGCCGACTCGCTCTTTGAAACCCAGGACGAGCTCGCGCTCACGAACCACTACTTCGACTGCCAGGTCCTTCTCTTCAACAAGATGTTCCTCGAGGGCCTCCAGCCCGAACTGCAGGCCATCCTGAAGGAAGAGGCCGTCAAGGCGCAGAACCTCACCCGCGACCGCATCAGCCACGGTGAAGCCGCCGTCATCGAGGAGCTCAAGAAGAAGGGCATGCACGTGACGAACCCCGACCGCGACTCCTTCGTGAAGCTCATGAAGCCCGCCTACGACAAGATTGGCGAGCTCGCGGGCAAGGACGAGATGAAGAAGCTCCTCGACGCCGTCGAGGCCAACCGCGCCAAGTAAGCACGGAAGCTCATCCATGCTGATGTTCGTCATTTTCGGGGCGGTGCTCCTGCTGATGCTTCTCGGCGTCAGCACGGCCGTGACCATGGGATTCGCCTCGATCGCGACCTTCCTCTTCGCGGGCGGCGACCCCACACGCCTCTTCCTCGTGCCGCAGCGCATGTTCGCGCAGGTCTCGGGGATCACGCTCATGTCGATTCCGTTCTTCCTTCTCATGGGGAACCTGATGACCGTGGGCGGCGTGAGCAAGTCGCTCTTCGGCTTCGGACGCGTCTGCCTCGGCCACCGCTGGGGCGGACTCTCCAACGCTGCCATCGTCGCCTGCGTCGTCATGGCCGCCATGAGCGGCTCGGCGGCCGCCTGCGCGGCGGGTATCGGCATGATCGCCATCAACGAAATGACGAAGTCGGGCTACGGGCGCCCGTTCAGCTGCGCGACGATCGCGGCGGGCGGCGCCCTCGGCCCCATCATCCCGCCCTCGATCACGCTCATCCTCTACGCGGGCCTCACGCAGACGAGCGTCAACTCGCTCTTTGCGGCGGGCGCCGTGCCGGGCCTCCTGCTCGGCATCATGTTCATGGGCTGGTCCTCCTGGGTCTCCGCGCGCCGAAACTACGCCAAGACCGAACCCGCGCCATGGCGCGAGCGCCTTCAGGCCTTCAGGGAGGCCTTCTTCGCGCTCATGACCCCCGTCATCGTGATGGGCGGCATGTTCGGCGGCATCTTCACGGCGACCGAAGCGGCCGCCGTCGCGTCCCTCTACGTGATGTTCCTCGGCTTCTTCGTTTACGGAACGCTCAGGGTGCGCGACCTTCCCGCCATCTTCTGGAACACGGTCGAGCAGACCGCCAAGGTGATGTTTGTCATTGCCACCGCGGGCTTCTTCCAGTACGTACTCCTCTACACCCGCATTCCGCAGCAGGCGATCGCCTTCATGTCGACCTCCTTTGCGACTGCGGCGCCCGTGCTCCTTCTCATCATCGCGCTCCTCGTGCTGATGGGCTGCTTCATGGAGGGCACGGCCATCCTCCTCATCACCGTCCCGATCTTCGTGCCGCTCGCCAAGAGCTTCGGCTACGACATCGTTCAGCTCGGCATCGTGATGTGCATCTCGCTCGCCATCGGCGTGCTCACGCCGCCCGTAGGCCTCAACCTCTACGTGATGAGCTCGATCACGGGCGAGCACGTCCTTGCCATCGCGAAGGAGGCCGTGGGCTACGTCCTCATCATGATCATCGTGGCGATCCTCGTCGCCTTCATCCCCGAGCTCTCGCTCGGCTTCGCCAAATGGGTGCCCTGATGTCCGCCGTCATGAACCTTCTCAAGGCGGCCGACCGCTGCGTCTCCGTCACGGCGCGCACCGTGAGCACGCTCGCGCTCGCAGGCATCTTCGTGATGTTCATCGCCAACGTCTTCGTGCGCTTCGTGCCCGTCTACAACTTCACCCAGACCGACGACTGGATCCAGATCCTGCTCGTCTGGATGATCTTCCCCGGCGCCATGGAACTCGTGCGCACGCGCGGCCACTTCGTCGTCGACGTCATCACCGACCGCGTCGCGGGCACGAACTTCGGCCACTGCTGCCGCCTCGCCGTCACCGTGATCGAGCTCGTCACCTACGCGCTCATCTGCTGGTACGGCGTCGTCTGGGTCCTGCGCGCACAGGCCACCTTCCAGTCGATCCCCTGGCTGCAGGTCCGCTGGGCCTACGCCGCCATCCCCGTCTCGGCCTTCTTCATGACGATCTACGGCGTTCGCGACCTGATCCTCGCCGTCAGGGCCTTCCTGCCCGCCAAGCCGGCCTGACCGCGGCAAACTCATCAGACTGTTCACAAATGCACGCATGGGCGCGGCTCCCGCCGGGAACCGCGCCCTTTTCATGCCCTCAACATGTCCTTCCCGGATTTCCTCCCACTTTGCCGACACGTCCTTGCGCTTCTTTACACGGGTCTGAACCAACATTGCCCCAAGACCTCGTGGCGCGATTGAAAACACGCTCGGGAGGCCTTTCGCTCCCCTCCGCTCGTTCAACACGCCGCAGATCCGTCATTCCGCCTTGAGGGCGCTCCGCGGCACAACCCGTACAGGAGTCCCCTTATGCACACGCTCGTCAGGCACGCCTCGGTCAAGCGCTTCCATCCCTCCGACCAGATCGTCCACTTCCTCAACCTCATCTGCCGGGGCGCTCGCCGCCTCAGGCATTGCGCTCGGATCCGCCGCACGCGCAGGCATACGCCCGGAACGCCTCGACGTCTCCGTCCACTTCATCGCGGGCTTCGCGCTCATCATCGTCATCGCCGCATGGCTCGTCTTCTCGCACGCGAGGGCAAGGCGCTTCGTGCACGAAATCCTACGCACCGAGCGCCCGTTCCTCGCCTGGCTGCACAATCTCGGCGGCTATCCAACAAAGCTTCTCAGGTTCCTGCGCCTCACGAAGGCCGAACCCTCGACCGCGCCGCAAGGCCGCTACAACGCGGGCCAGCGCATCGCCTACGCGCTCCTCGTGCTCCTCAACCTCACGCTGATCGGCACGGGCGTGCTCCTCTTCATCCTGCACCAGCCTCATGAGCAGTCGCCGTTCTATCAGGGCGCGCTCGCTGCCCACAGTTTTGCCTTCAAGGCGGGCGTCCTGATTCTTCTCGCCCACATTCCGATGGGGCTTCTCTCTCGCACAACTCAAGGCGATCCTGCCTGGCTCGGGCGGACGCATTCCCGCAGAGACGGCCGCAAAGCACGCCCCGCTCTTGTTCCGCGAGGACCTCGAGCCCCATGCGGGCGCTCCCGGCCTTCTCGTCGAGCGGTGCCTCTGACTCAGGGACGCATTCCTCGGAATGTGAAGGACCTCCGGCGCTGGCAGTCGCCGGAGGTCCTTCTTTCTTCATGGGGCCGCACGAGGCCCGTGCGGATGCCTCAGGATCAGTTTTCCGTGAAGGCCTTCTTCACGCTGATCGGGAAGGCACGGTAGCCGCTGCCCGGGCTCATCTGAATTTCGACGGCGGGCTCCTTGGCGCCCCATTCGAATTCATTAAGAACAGGACGCGGAGGCGTCGAGGAGCCGCCCGAGAGGCTGAAGTCCATGCCGGCCGTGGCGGAGTACACCATGACGGAGTCCTTGTCGGCTTCGTAGCGGGTGAGCGACGTGACCGGGCTGTACCAGTCGTGGCCGCGTTCCTTGCCGTATTCCCAGACCTGCTCGACGGTCATGTTCTTCTGGTCGATCTTGTAGATGACGGCGCGGCTGTACTTCATCGAGGCGAGGGCCGGCTGGTCGAGATTGCGGGCGTCGCCGTTGTCGAAGACGGAGATCATGCAGTAGCGCTTGTCGGACTTTTCATCAACGCGGAAGGCCGTGTGCTGCGTGTACGTCCAGTCGAAGTCGGTGTCCGTGCACTCGACGTCCGTGCAGTTGAGCTTCTGGCCCTTGGCGGAGACCGGCGTGAGCAGAGCCTCCTTCCAGGGAGAGCGCCAGCCCTTGGGTACGCCGAGGATCCACTTGACCTTCTTGTCGCGGCCGATCTTGATGCAGGCGGACTGATGGCGCGAGGAGATGATGATCGAGTCGTCGGTCGGGTCGTAGTCGACGGAGTTGACGTGAGCCCAGTTGCGGCCCGGACCCACGCCGGCGATGTCGCCGAATTCGCCTTCGGCCTCCTGCTTGGCGAGCTCTTCGGCGGAGAGCGTGTGGCCGGACTTCGACGGGTCGATGTTCAGGCACACGGCGCCCTGGTCAAGGGCCTTGATCACGTCGGAGCGATACGGGTCGAGGATGTCGAAGAGACGCCATTCGTCGACTACCGTGCCGTTCTGGTCGACTTCGATGATCACGTCGCGCACCGTGTGCACGCGCTTTTCATCGGCGCGACGCAGGTCGGCGGAGGAGACGCGCAGGAAGTAGTGGCCGTTCTGGGCGGGATCCAGGGCGTGGGAGAAGTCGGCGTAGGCGTTGGGCAGACGGCGGTTCCAGATCTTGCGGCCCATGAGGTCGTACTTGGCGTAGCGCTGGCCGAAGCCGAAAGTGAGGCAGCCGTCCAGATTCTGGTGGAAGCCCATCATCACGCCGTTGGAATACGGATCCTCGGGCTTCCAGAGGTCGCGGTAGTCGAGGAACCAACGGATTTCGCCCTTCGTGTCGATGATGACCGTCTTGGGCGGGAACTGCCAGGTCATGGCGCCGCCCATCGGGTTGTTCCAGATGGTGCGCATGGTCTGGGCGTTCGGCGTGCCGAGGTTGTTGACGAAGTAGAGGCGGTCGGCGAACTTCTTGGAGACCTTCTTCACGTTGGCCTTGAACATCAGGCTCTTTTCGTGCGGGGCGCCGGACGGAATGCCGGTGATCGGGCCGGCGTAGATCGTGTAGGTGAACTTGACGGTTTCGACCTGGCCCTTGAAGCGCTTCTTGGCGGTCACTTCGACCTGGTTCTGGTAGTCGGCGTACAGACCGAAGACCGGCACGCCGCCGTGCGTGAGGAGCTGGGAGCGGGAGACCTTGTAGGCGATTTCCTGACCGCCCTTCTTCGGCACGACGCGCACGTCGGCATCGAGAAGTTCATAGCCGCCGTTCTTGATGATGGCAGTGAGCGGCGCAATGCCGTACGGATTGACGAGCACTTCGCCCAACGGACCGTAAAGGGCCGCAAAGCCCACGACGTTGTAGCCCGAGGCGGTGCCCATGGCCATGGCGCCGCCCGTGGCGCCCGCGGTCGCCGCAAGCACGGCACAGCTCAAAAACTTTCTGCGGTTCATCTTCTCTATTCCTTTGTGAATGTCGCGCGGACGTCCGCATCCGCGAAACGCCCGACGCACTGGTCGGATGAGGCGGGACGAGTCAAGCCGCCGCCCTACGTTCCGAATGTTACAGAGCGTGTTTTCTGCCTTCCATAAGCTCATTCCTCCTCCATTTTGCGAATTCGGCCATGAGCCTTTTGTCAGATCTGGCGATTTCGTGCGCGCCGTTCGGGTTATTCCCAACCGGCTCGCCCACACCGGAGAAACGCTTCGTGCTAACCTCATGGATCCATCAAAGCACCTGCCGCAGAAGGAGTTCGGAGCATCCACCCGAACGTCGTTTTTTTTCAGCCCGGGACCAGCACCATGATTCAGTCCTCCCTGAGCCAGCAGGACCTTCTCTTCTTCGTGACGCTCTGCCGCCTTCAGTCCCTGACCGTCAGCGCCCAAAAGCTCAACCTCAGCCTGTCGTCCGCCTGCCGCATGCTCACGCACCTTCGCGAGACCTTCGGAGAGCCGCTCTTCGTACGCAGCCGCAGCGGCCTCATGCCCACGCCGGGCGCCATGGCCCTTCTGCCCAAGGCGATCATGCTGCTTGACGGCTTCGACGACCTGTTCGAGCCTCCCGTCTTCGATCCCGCGCAGGCCCAGCGCCTCATCCGCATCGCCTGCGCAGACTTCGGCGCGGTTTCGATTCTCACGAAGGTGATTCCCGCCATCATTGACAAGGCGCCGCATCTCGACTTCCAGATCCTGCCAATCGAATCGGACCTCGTCGGCAAGCTGAGCACGGGCGAAATCGACTTCGGCATCTTCCCGACGGAAAAGACGTCGCCCGGGATCCGCAGCGTGCGCATTCTCGAGTCGCCGTACCGCTACGTCGTGCGCCGCGGGCATCCGCTCGAGGCGATCTACCACGCCGAAAGGAAGCTCACCGAGGAGGACCTCGCGCGCTGGCCCAACATCAGCGTGCACGTTCCGCCCGGGAGCGGGATCGCCCCGCCGGCTCACACCGACGCGCGCCGCAACCTGCCCGGCCGCACGCAGGTCCGCTCGGCCTACATCCTGCCTCAGCCCGCGCTCATTGCGGCGACGGACCTCGTGGGCATCATGCCCGAAGTCCTGATCCGCGGCGCGCAGGACGCGGGCATCGCCATTTCGGCGCTCTCGCCCATCTTCTCGGGCATGGTGCACAGGCCGCACCTTCTCTGGCACGAACGCAACGACGGCGACACGTTGCTTCGCTGGGTGATGGCACTCTTCGTGTACGTCTTTCATGAGGAAAAGGAGGGTCCGACCTTCCAATATCCGACTTCGTAGTTTCCCGAGGATTTGCCGATTTTCGAGAAACACAACATCGCTTTCAGACAATCGGCACGGGAATCCTCACAAGAGACAGGGCCCACAGCATTCTCTAATCTTCGTTTTGTCGCAAAAACGGCCGACCAAACTCAGGCCGCCGGCAAACGCAGGCGCCCCCTCGTTTTTGCGACCCAACCAACACACAAGGATTAGACCATCATGGACCCCGTTCTCTGCACCCGCGGCGCCCTTGCCGCCGTCGCCATGGCTTTCGCCGGCGCGGCCTTCGCCGGCGGCCCCGGCATCAACCTCCCCGCTCCCGCCCTCCAGGAAGGCTTCAGCATCCACGGCCTCATCGACACCGGCTTCCAGATCCATCACGCCAACGGCACCACGAGCGCCCGCATGATGCCCAACGGTGACGAAACCTCGGCCTTCCACCTGCGCGCCCGTGAAAACCTCCACGGCGGCAACTACGTCCGTCTGAAGCTCTCCGCGCCCTTCAAGCCCGACAGCGGCGAATTCAACAACAAGAACACGTCCGGGGATCCGATTCTCTTCAACGAAGCCTTCGTCGCCGTGGGCGGCGAATGGGGCGAGCTCGCCGCAGGACGTCTTGCGAACATCTTCTCGGGCAACGGCGACTTCGGTCTGTGCCCGCACATCAACCCGTCGCCCATGGGCACGAACTTCCCGAACGCCGGCCTCACGCCGATCTTCTCCTCGGGCTACTACTACAACAATTCGGTCATCTACAACTCGCCCCGCGTCAACGGCTTCCACGTCGCCGCCATGTATTCGAACGGCCGTGACGACGACTCCGTGAGCCGCGGCAAGAGCGACCAGTTCAGCGCGCTCGCCCTCACCTACATCGGCGAGAGCTTCAAGTTCGCGGTCATTCCGACCTACATCGACAGCGACTCGCTGAAGACGGCGACCGTCACACCTAATGACGAATACGGCATCGCGCTTCTGGGCAGCTACTGGCCCGAACCTACGATGGGCCTGCACTTCGGCTATCAGTTCGTTCGTGACGGCCGCGCGCTCGGCGGCAGCTACTTCAACTACTTCACGCCGGCCGCCGCCGGCGGCCCGGGCATCGCCAAGTCCGAACGCGGCGTCGACACGCACGCGCTCTCGCTCGGCTTCTCCAAGCGCTTCGGCGCCCAGAAGATCTCGATCGTCCTCATGGGCAACAAGGTCGAATACAAGGGCGACAGCGCCGTCGACGGCGACCACGAAGGTTGGCGCGTCATTCCCGCGACGATCTACCGCTACTACCTGAGCAAGCGCACGCACTTCTGGGCGTCCGCAAGCACCTCCCAGAGCGGCGGTCTCTACAAGAAGGCCCGCGAATTCGAAAAGGATCCGACGAAGGCCTGGGACGTAGGCGCGGGGCTCGTGCACCACTTCTGATCCCGAGCGTCTCTCCGAAGCCCGGGCCTGCTCCCGGCTTAGAACGTGCCCATGCCGAGCACACTGACAAGGGCGCGGACTCGATTCGAGCCGTGCCCTTCTTCCTGCGTTTCTTCGCCGTCCGTCCCTCAGTCCTGACGCTTGACGGCCCTGCCGTTCTTCACGAGTGTTCTCGCCGCGATTCGTCCGAAAACCGCAGCCGACGCGAGCATGTCGCCCATGAGGGCGTGTTCGCCGTGAATGCCGCCCGTAATGTCGCCCGCGGCCGCAAGTCCCTTCATGGGTCTGCCCCTGCGGTCGATCACCTCGGCCTTCTCGTTGATCTCGAGACCGCCGTAGGACCAGAGGATTCTCGGCAGAACGGGCCTGATCTCGACGCCCGGACCGATCGGCCTCATCGTGAGGGGATCGCGTCCGAGAGAATCCCTTTCCTTCGTACGAATGCAGTCGTTGTAACCCGAGATCGTCGCGATGACCGTCTCCCTGAAGGCCGTCGTGGGCCTGAGGGGTTCGGCGCCCGGTGCATTGATCACCATCCAGGCCATGCCGTCCGGCTGTCTGACGACGGCCTCGGCGAGCGTGGATCGGCGACGGTCCTCGCGCATGAAGCGTTCGCCTCGCGCGTTGACGAGGATGTAGTCGGACGGATCCCCCGGAAGACCGAGCGTGGACGCAAAGAGTCGGACCTCGAAATAGGACATGCCCACGAGCGCCGCGCCGATGTCGGCAGCGGCCTGAATGAGACTCCCGTCCGCACCTTCGTCAAGGGCGGGGAGAACGTCGGAGAGGCCCGGCGCATAAAGCCGCATCATCTCCATGTTCCGAGAGAAGCCGCCGCCCGCGAGCACGACGCCGAGCCTCGAGGTGAGCCTGAAAGGCTCGCCCGAAAGCAGCCCCTCGACGCCCGTCACGGCGTCGCCCGACTTTCTGAGCGCCGTCACCTCAGCATTGCAGACGATGGGAACGCCGAAGGGCCTGAGGGCGGAGCGCAGCGCGCTCAGATAGGCCTCGCCCGCGCCCCTCAGGGGCATGTGCGTGCGCGGATAGACGCCGCCCAGTACGCGGCGGATGCCGGGCTCGAACTCAAGCCCGAGCGCCTCGAGCCACTGGAGCGTCGAGTACGCCTCATAGCAGAGCGTGCGCATCAGCGGCTCGCGGGCCTTGCCCCTCGAGACTTCGAGGGCCTGCCTCAGGTGCTTCTCGGGACTGTCGTCAATGCCGAGCGCAATCTGCCTGCGGGCGTCCGCGGCGTTGAAGAAGCCGTAGGCGCGGCAGGTGAGGCCGCCGGGCTCGCAGGCCTTCTCGAGGATGACGGGACTGTAGCCAAACTCGGCGACGGTGAGCGCGGCGGAGAGGCCCGCAAGTCCCGAGCCCACGACGATGACGTCGAAGCCGTCGGATCTGAGGAGCCGCTTCACTGCAGGACTCCGCGGGCGCGCAGGCGCGCGATGATCTGCGCGACACCCACGGCGTTCTCAACGCCGAGCTTCGAGCAGACGTGGGCGACGTGGACCTGTGCGGTGCGCTCGGCGATGCCGAGTACGTCGGAGACGGCCTTCGTGGTGAGGCCCTCGGCGGCGAGCTGCGCGACCTGGCACTCGCGGGGACTGAGCGCCTGCCAGAGGCCCGCAAGTTCGCGGACCGTTTCGGCCTCGGCCGCTTCCTCGCAGCTTCTTGCGACGGCGCGGTCGATCGAGGAGAGGAGCTTCTCGTCGACGACGGGCTTCGTGAGGAAGTCCACCGCGCCGCGCCTCATCGCCTTGACGGCCATCTCGATGTCGCCGTGGGCGCTCACGAAGATGACGGGCAGGCGGTTTGCGAGCTCGATGAGCTTCTGGTGCAGCTCCATGCCCATGATGCCCGTCATGCGGACGTCGAAGACGCCGCAGCCCGGCACCGTCGGGTCGTCCTCCTCGAGGAAGGCCTCGGCGCTCGGGTAGGTCTTCACGCGCCAGCCCTCGCTTTCAATCAGGAACTTGTAGGACTCGCGCACGCCGCCGTCGTCGTCGACGATGCGAATGAGCGCGATGCGCTTGACGGGATCCATGTGCTCCGGTTCTAGGAGATCCGAAAGATTGATCTTTTCCATGATTCGATTTTCTTGGTGTTGAGGCTCAGAGATCGGGGCGGGCGGGAAGCCTCGCCTCCACCCTGACGCCCTGCGGCTCGACGACGTCGAAGACGATCGTACCGCCGTAGGCCTCGATGATGCGGCGAACGATCGCAAGGCCGAGTCCGAGGCCGCCCGACTTCTCGCTCCTGAGAGGAACGAGGAAGGCGTCGATCTCGGCCTTCGTCCTCACGGGACCGTTGTCGGTGACGGTGATGACGACTTCATCGCCTATCCTTTCGCCCGCCAAAACGACGCGGGGCACCCCGTCCGCCTGTGCGGCGCTCTCGCCCGCATTCTTCACGAGGTTTCTGAGCACGAGTTCGATTTCGAGCGAATCGCCCTCGACGAAGAGGCCTGCGGGCACCTCGGACTCGAAGGAGACCCTGGCGTTGGAGGCGCGCATCGAGGAAACGACCTTGGCGCTCATCTGCGTGAGGTCGACGGGGGTGATCTGGCGGCGCTTTCGGGCGTAGTCGCGCACGTGCTCGACGATGTCGCTCGCGCGCTCGTTCTCGGCGAGGATCCTGCCGAGCGCGAATTCGAGCGAGTCGGCGGTGAGCGTGCCGTTGGCGATGCGGCGCCTGACGCCCATCGCGAAGTTGGTGACGGCGGCGAGCGGCTGCCTGAGCTCATGGGCCACGATGTTCAACATCTGGGAGACGGCCGTCATGCGCTCGAGGGCCTCGAACTGGCGCTCGGAGGCCTGCTGGCGCTTGACCGTCTCCATGAGTTCGGCGCTGCGGCGACGCACGAGCCGCTCGGCCGCGACCGAATGCCAGATCATGCCGATGAGGATCGCCGCGGCGAGGATCACCCAGGCGGCGTGCTCGCGCATCTCCTCGAGAAGCGTCTTCTTCTGATAGCTCATGTAGACGGGATCGCGCATGCGCTCGGCCGCCAGATGCACGGAGCGATAGTCCGCAGGACGCACCCAGTGGATGTCGGGAGCGATGTCAAGCGCGAAGAGCGTTGCGGCAAATTCGAGCAGCCCCATGCGCGCGACCGAAAGACCCGCCGCGAACACGCGTCCCGGCATCGGGGTCACGGAACTCACGAGCCCCGTCTCGTCGTCGACGCGCATGTCGACCTTGACGAAGCCGCTGAAGAGGTCGGAACTCGTCTCGCGCAACAGGTCGGTCGAGACCGCGAAGAGCTTGTCGCCGCGCTCGACCGCCCTTCTGATGATCTCGGAGGGCGTCCCGCCATCGGAGGCGACACGCACCTTGACGGGCGCTAGGCGACGGCTCGAAAGCTCGTTCTGAAGGAGGAAGGTCGTGTCGACCTCGTCGCCCTTGACCACGGTGACGGTCTCGCCCGCGATGTCGCTCAGGTGCGGCTTCGCCAGACCGTCCTCATCGGCGTCGGGCGTCGCGAAGACGAGCGCGGAGACGACGGGGCGAAGCTCGGCGCCGGGCTCACAGTCGGGGATGTCCACGCTCAGCGACGCCATCGGAATGAAGCCGTTGTAGCGCTCGAGGAGCGCAAAGACGCGCGGGCTCACGATCGCGAAGTCGAGTCCCTGATAGGCGTTGAGGTCAAGGCTCGAGGCGGCGGGAATGGGTCTCGTCACGAAGATGCGGTCCTCGGTGAGGTCGTTGAGTTCGGCAATCGTGCGCCTGAAGTAGTCGGCCTGCGAATCGGAGATGCCGTCCTGGATGCCGACGACGCGCACGACTCTGGGCGCCGCCCATGCCGACGAGCCCGTCACGGACATCAGAATGGCCGCCAGGCAGAGGATGGCGGTGAGCGTGCGGAGGATTCCTGCAGGTGTTCGGGATTGACTTATCATTGTGGAACGCATTTCGGGTGTGGCCCGGACTCCTATTGTACGGAGAGTCGGGACCATGCGGCCGAAACTTTCTGTCCCTTCCACTTGCCCAGCACAGGAGCCACATGCCCGAAGACCTCAAGATCGACCGCCGAACCCTGC